>JAIXUW010000215.1 GCA_027483355.1 Alphaproteobacteria bacterium | reverse complement strand
TTCCAGGTCAGGTAAAACGGATCGATGGGGATGCAATGCCCGCCCAAACCGGGGCCGGGATAAAACGGCATATAGCCAAAGGGCTTGGTCTTGGCGGCATCAATCACCTCCCAGATATCAATGCCCATGGCGTCGTAGATGACTTTTAATTCATTGACCAGCGCGATATTGACGGCACGGAAAATATTTTCGGTCAGCTTCACCGCTTCGGCCGTGGCCGCGGTCGAGACCGGGACCGTCGCCGACAAAAACTGGTCATACATGGCCCGCGCGAGACGCAGGCAGGCAGGTGTTTGCCCCCCCACCACCTTGGGGATAACGGCGGTGTGGAATTTGGCATTGCCCGGGTCTTCGCGCTCGGGGCTAAAGGCCAAATGAAAATCGCGCCCCGCCACCATGCCGGTGGCTTGCTCTAAAATGGGCCGCACCACATCGTCGGTGGTGCCGGGATAGGTGGTCGATTCCAAAACCACCAATTGCCCGCGTTTCAGATGTGGCGCAATCGCTTGCGTGGTGCGGACAATATAGGTCATATCCGGTTCGCGGTTTTTATTGAGCGGCGTCGGCACACACATGATGATGGCGTCGACTTCGGCAAGCCGGCTGTAATCGGCGGTGGGGCTGAACAGGCCGCCGGTCACAAAGCGTGTCACCCGGTCGTTGTGGATATTGCCGATATAGCTCTCGCCCCGGCCCAGCTTGTCAATCTTGGCGGGGTCGACGTCAAAGCCCACGACGCGAAAGCCTTTGTCACAGGCCGCACAGCTGAGCGGCAGACCGACATAACCCAAACCAATCACGCCCAGCACCGCCTGTTTGGTCTCATAGCGCGCCGCCAGCTGGTCGACACTCTGCGGCAGGTCGGCAATGGGAAAGGTTTTGATCTGTGCGGTCATGAGCGGTGCCCTCTTATTTATAAGGACGGAAATAACACAGAAAACCGCGCGCGGCCACGGTCCTCAACCCCCTGTTTTGCTTGTATTTTCCAGAAAATTCTTGACCCCCGCACCCCGCCCGCTACACTGCTTCATCTTTATGTAATATGTCCGGAGTCGCTTTCCATGCCTTTGTCCAACCCTTTCAAGCCCAAAGCCCCCGCCCTGCCGATCGCAGACTGGATTGATCATGCGGCGGTGCAGGCGCTGCAAGAAGAAGTGCAAGCCGCCCGCCGCATCGACGCGCCCGTTGAACGGCTGATCGCCCTTAAAACGCTAGATGATAAAATCAAGACGACACTCGAGACGCTACCCGGCTATAGGATAACCCCCCCGTTGACCCCGGCGGGTAACGCAGCGTTGGCGCTTCTTATCGCCCGCAACACCAAAAAAATGACGCCGCTTAATGCCACTCTGCTCAGCCTCGGCTGTATTATCGGACTGATGACGATCCTGAGCGTAGCCGGCCCCGGGGCACTGCTGCCCATTTTATGCATCGGCCCTTTGGTGGGGATCGCGGTTGAAACAGCCCTGCGTAGTTATCGGTCGCGCCCTTGGCGCGCGACGTTAAAGCTTTTCCACGATACAACCAAGGACCTGCGACGCGCGCGCACCGACCTTCAAGACAGCATTGCGGATATCGAAGCGAACCTGTCGCTAAGCCCGGTGCAGTCGTCTTCTTATCTTGATACAGCGCTGGCTTTGTCACCCACACTCAAGGCACGCTTTGCCGCAGAGGCGCTCCGGATGACCATTGAGAGTGCTGCTGCAACACCTATACCAGAGCCTGCCGCCACCGCCGCCATCATCAAGCCCACGCGCAAAACCATCACGCCCTAAGGATACAGATCATGCAGAACCCCTTCAAAGCCAAAATCCCCGCGCTGCCGGTCGAAGACTGGATTGATCATGCCGCCGTCACCGCCCTGCAAGACGAAACGCAGGCTGCCCTCAAAATCAACGAACCGCTGCAACGGCTGGTGGCCCTCAAAGCCTTGGCCAAAAGCATCGCCAAAGCCTGTGTCAATGTGCCAGGCATAGGCCGTGCGGCGGGCCTGCCTTTGAGCAAGGCCGCGCTGGCCGAAATCGAACGCCTGGAAAAAAGCGCCAAAACGCGTGAAGAAGTCGGCGTTGCGGCCACCCTTATCACCAGCATAGGCAGTGGCACGGCTATTCTTGGCGCGAGCACGCTGCTGGCCATACCCGTCCTCATGCCAGTTGCCTTTGGCGTTCTTTTTGCGGGCATCCCCCTCGGCCATCTTATCAGCCGCAATGATATCAAAAAAACCAAACGGCCCCTGCAAGAAGCCGCGATTTTGGAGAACCCCCTGTCACCCTTGATGGCCAAGGTCGGTGCGGCGATCCGCGACATTGAAACCACCCTCCCCCTCGATGAGGCGCGTCAATCCGATCATTTCGACGCGGCCCTCAAAGTCTCCCCCGCGCTGATGGCCCGCTTTAACCAGGAGACCACCATTGCCAGCCTGCGCGCCAATGCACCCGCTGCACCCCCCGCGGCCGCGACAATTATCAAACCTATACCGCGCAAAGGCTAAACACCATGCAAAACCCCTTCAAACCAAAAACCCCCGCGCTGCCGGTCGAAGACTGGATTGATCATGCGGCCATCACGGCGCTGCAAGAAGAAGCCAAGGCTGCCCTTAAAATCAACGAGCCCGTCGAGCGGCTGGTGGCTTTGAAAACGGTGGCGGAGAGCATCGCCCAAACCGAGGTACATCTGCCCAAAATCTCCGTCGTCACCGTCTTGCCGCTGAGTACAGCGGGCAAGGCTGAAATAGAGCGGCTGGAAAAGCTGGCGGTGGCGCAGGAAAACCGAGGTGCGGTTATCATCCTCTCTACAGCACCGATAGTAACTATTGGCATGACACTCATTGGCGCCATCGTCGCTATGCCTGTCGTGGCCATGAGCGGCTTTGGTCTTGCCGCTGTCTGCTTGGCCGGTGGCTTGATCATCACGCGTCACGCTGTCGCGCAAACCAAAAAACAGCTGCTGGCCGCACGCAACATCCCCAACCCGCTGGCACCACTGCGTGCCAGCGTTACCACAGCCATTGACGCGATTGAATCTACTCTGTCGCTAGAGGAGGCACGCCAATCCGATCACCTCGACGCCGCCCTGAAAGTCTCGCCCTCCTTGCGCATCCGCTTTGGCGAAGAAGCCGTCCGCACAATAATCCGCGACGATGCGGCAGCCCCCGTCAAGATCATCAAGAAAACCGGGCCACAAACGAGACAGCCGTAAATCTTACAGAGACGCCGACCGCGACAAGGTTTTTATACAGCTTTGCGTGCCGGGGCTGCACGCAGCGTCGCTTTTTCACGCGCGGTGATGGCGCGGTCGATGCG
>JAIXUW010000290.1 GCA_027483355.1 Alphaproteobacteria bacterium | reverse complement strand
GCACGGTTGCAACAGGCCTTCGCCGCGGAGGGTGCTTAAACGATGTCCACAATGTTCAGCCAAGGCCTCTACGAACTGATGGACAGTTACGACGGGTTCATCATGGACCAGTGGGGGGTACTGCACAACGGCGTGCAACCCTATGAAAGCGTTATCGATACGCTCAACCATCTGCGCCAGCGCAAAAAACAGGTCATCATTTTATCGAATTCGGCCAAGCGCGCCGACGATAACATTGAACGGCTCAAAAAGCTGGGTATCAAGTCGACCCTTTACAAAGAAGTCGTCACTGCCGGTGAAGTCACCTGGCAGGGTCTGCGTGAACAAAAAGAAACCCCCTTCAAGGGTTTAGGTCAGAAGTGTTATTTGATTTCGCGGCCGGATGATTTCGCGTTGTTGGAAGGCTTGGATATCGACGTCGTCAAAGACATCGAAGATGCCAATTTTATTCTGATCACCGGCATTGATACGAACGTCTTGAAAATTGAAGATCTTGATCCTGTCTTTAAGCGCGCGGTGGTTAAGCGCCTGCCGGCCATCTGCGCCAATCCGGATATGGTGACGGTTTACGGCCATGAACGGGCCATCGGGCCGGGGGCGGTGGCCAAACGCTATCATGAACTGGGCGGTATGGCGCATCTGATTGGCAAGCCGCACAAAACCATCTTCCGCCATTGCCTGGGGATGTTCGACAAGCTTATTCCATCGCGCATTCTGATGATTGGCGATTCCATGCAGCATGATATCGCGGGCGCCACGGCGGTGGATATCGACACCGCCTTTATCACCCAGGGTATTCATTCTAATTCGTTCAAGCCCGGTATGTCGGTTGAACAAAAACGCAAAGCCATGGAACATCTGGCGCAAGTGTATGGCGGGATTCGTCCCACCTGGGTGCTGGATAGTCTGGTCTGGCAAACGCCGGAAGCAGCCTTGCGCGAGCGTGAACGTGCGCGAATGAAGGAATAACGCGTCCTTCTTTTTCTACATCTCGTCGGCGTAATTGGTACACAGCACCGAATAGGCGGCCTTGATATCGGGCAGCGCGCGCTCGACGGCGGCTTCGCCTTCTTCGATCAGTTCTTCGGCACGGTGGAATTCCATCAGGCCAATGTGGCCGATACGCGGCACGATCAAAACGTCGGGCGGGTCGCCCGCCAAGCGCGAACGTGCCAGACGGTCTTGGACGATATTCAATGACGATACCATGACGCCGAATATGCTGGGGCCAGACTGCGCATCACGGCGAAAGATGCGCCGCACCAGGCCTGTTTTTTTTGCCTTTTCCAGTTCTTGCGAGCCTTCGAAATTGAGCAGGTCAAAACCGGCGATGGTGGGAATGCTGTCGCCCGGGCGTTTTGATTTGCCGATGATATCGCCCGAAACGTTGACGGCAATGGTCATACGCGCACCCGAGGCAGCACAGGCAGATACTGGCACCGGGTTGACCAAAGCGCCGTCAATCAGCCAGCGGTTGTTCATGAAGACGGGCGGAAAAATACCTGGCAGTGAGAAAGATGCCCGCATCACATCGACCAGTTTGCCTTTACGCAGCCAGACTTCATGCCCCGTTACCAGGTCGGCAGTGATCGCGATAAAAGGGTTGGGTAAATCTTCGACGCGGATATCGCCGAAGTTTTGTTCCATCAAACGTGTCAGTTTGTGTCCGCCGATCAGGCCACTGGCGCGGACTTGGAAATCCAGCAAGGACATGACGCGCCATTTGGTCAGCGAACAGGCCCAGTCTTCGACCTGGTCCAGGCGATTGGCCAGATAAGCCCCGCCCACCAGGGCACCCATCGAGGTACCTGAAATGATGGTGGGTTCAATGCCGTGACGTTTCAGTGCCCGAATAACGCCCAAATGGGCAAAGCCACGGGCCAGGCCTGAACCCAGCGCCAAGCCAATCCGCGGCGGCGCCGACATTTTAAAAGGCTCTGGCATGCCGTTATTGGACAGATCAGACGTGCGTGGTGCGCCGGGGTCAGGTAAACCGCCGCCGGGTATTTCTGTCGTCGCCGCCTGCGGTGTTTTGCTTTTATCCCATCCGAACATGGTAAACCTTTGTTTTTATGCGTGTTTATCAGCGGTAATGCTTTATGTTTATTATTTACAGGCGATTGGCTAGGCATTACACTCCAGCCCTACTTTAATACAGTCGGGATTGCGATTTCATTAATAATCTCAATTCGCTGTCAACCGAGGCTTACTCTCGCATGTCGCATCCAGCCGCGATCAAACCTGACCCGGTCAGCTTAATGCCGGTCTTCACCCCCTCATCCTGGGTCTTGATCAAGCGGATCGGGCGCGAATTTGTGCGACCGCACGTGGGTATTTTCAGTCTGGCGCTTGTGATGATGCTGGTCTCGGCGCTGATGACGGGCGCCATGGCCAAAATGATGGAGCCGGTGATCGACCGCGTTTTTACCGGCGGCGAGCGTGCATTATTGGTACCCGTGGCGATTGCCGTCTTTGCCGTTTTTACGGTCCGGGGTCTTGCTACCTACGGTCATACCCTGCTGATGAGCAAAATGGGCCAACTGATCGTCGGTAATATTCAGCGCCGGTTATTCACGCATCTGGTTTATTGCGACCTGGCCTTTTTCCACGCCGAACAAAGCGGGCGCCTGATTTCACGCTTCGTCACCGATACGGCACTGATCCGTCAGGGCGTCATGGAAACACTGACCGGATTTGGTAAAAATTTCTTTACCCTCATCGTACTGATCGGCGTGATGTTTTATCAGGACTTTAAGCTCTCGCTGATCGCGATCTTCGTCTTCCCGGTGGCGGGTATCATGGTGGCGCGGCTTTCTAAAAAACTGCGCCGGGTTTCTAAAGCCGCCCAGATTGAAAATGGCGAATTGACTGCCGTGCTGTCGCAGGCCTTGCAGGGCAACAAGCACGTAAAATCCTACGGCATGGAAGCCTACGAAGAAAAGCGCATCAGCGGCGTTATCGACCGTATTTTTCAACTGATGTACAAATCGTTCAAGGTTTCGGGCCGGGCGATGCCTTTGTCGGAGATGTTGAGCGGTATCACAATCGTTGCTATTATCGTTTATGGCGGCCATCAGATTATCAGCGGTGAAAGCACCGCCGGCAAACTATTCTCATTTATTACTGCGTTTATGCTGGCCTATGAGCCGATGAAGCGTCTGGCGCGTCTTAACAATATTGTGCAGATGGCCCTGGCGGCGGTTGAGCGTATGTACAGCTTGCTCGATCAAAAACCAGCGATTCAAAACAAATCAGACGCCGTAGAACTGGTGGCGGTAAATCCTGTTATCGGTATCGAAAATGTCACCTTCGCTTATCATGAGGGCCCGGCTGCTTTGCGCGGGGTCAGTCTCGAGGTGCCGGCTGGTAAAACCGTGGCGCTTGTTGGGGCTTCGGGCTCAGGCAAATCAACTCTGTTGAACCTGCTGCCGCGTTTTTACGACGTTGATAGTGGCCGCATCACCATTGATGGTCGGGATATCCGTGATTTTACCCTCACCAGCCTGCGGAGCAATATGGCCTTTGTTAGCCAAGAGGTCGCTATTTTCAACGATAGCCTGCGCGAGAATATTGCCTACGGCAAACCCAACGCCAGCGAGGAAGAGATTATAGCGGCTGCCAAGGCCGCCGCTGCCCATGATTTCATCATGGAACTGCCCCAGGGCTATGACACTTTTGTCGGCGAAAACGGGGTAAAATTGTCGGGTGGACAGCGCCAGCGTATTTCCATTGCACGCGCATTTTTACGCGATGCCCCCATTTTGCTGTTGGACGAGGCAACCTCGGCCCTTGATGGTCAATCTGAACGCCTGGTGCAGCAAGCGATTGAACGCCTGCAGGCCGATAAAACCACCGTTGTGGTAGCGCATCGCCTGAGTACGATTATCAATGCCGATATCATTTATGTCCTAGATGCAGGGTTGGTGATCGAGCAGGGCCGCCATGACGATCTCATCGCACGCAATGGTGCCTATGCACGCTTATATGGCGAACTGCTGCGGGAAAGTGCTTAAGATGGGATTTTTGGCGCGTCTGATTCTTATTGGTGCGGTTGTCTATTCAATCGTACTGGCTATCATGTATACGATGCAGCGTTCTTTTCAATACTATCCAGATCGTAGCCTGGCTGGTGCACCAGCCGCCGCTGGCTTGCGCGACATGCATGAGGTATTCGTCACCAGCGACGATGGGTTCAAATTACAGGCCTGGTATCAGCCGCCCCGCCAGGCAGATGGCATGGTGATGGTTTATTTTCACGGCAATGCAGGTCATCATGCGCATCGCAGCAGTAAAATAGCGCATTTTATCGAGGCGGGTTATGGGGTTTATCTCTGTGGTTATCGCGGTTATGGTGGTAACCCCGGTCGACCCAGTGAACAAGGTTTTTACAGTGACGCACGCGCCGGCATCACCTGGCTGAATATCCAGGGCATTAAAAGCAGTCAGATGATTTTTTATGGCGAAAGTATCGGCTCTGGCGTCGCTGTGCAAATGGCGGGAGAGTTCACGCCGACAGCAGTGATCCTCGAGGCGCCCTTTACCTCAGCGGTCGATGTTGCCCGGCGGCACTATAGTTGGCTGCCGGTTGATTGGTTGTTACGTGATCGTTTTGACAACTTTAGTAAAATTAAAAGCCTTAAGACAGATCTGCTCATCGTGCATGGTGATGAAGACGCCGTAACGCCGATTGCTTTGGCGCAAAAACTTTTTGAGGCAGCTCAACATCCAAAAGAATTTATCACCATCAATCGGGGTGGCCATTCAGACCTGTATGAACACCATGCCGGACATGTGATTCTCGAATGGTTGCAAAGGCGGAATGTGCAATGACGGTTGTTGTAAAGCCACTTGAGCGGACCCCTGGTAGCCTGCCGCAGCGTGTGCGTGATGATGCCGCTTTTGTGATGTCAGGCGCGCAACACGTAACGATTGTCGCAGCGCGTCTGCAGCCATATGCCCAAGAATTGGTTGCAAGTAGTGTTCTGGTGACGGAGCTCGATAAAGATAATCACTTTGTTTCCAAAGCTGCACCTGCGCAAACAGCGGCCTATGTGTTGGCGTTGGACAGTATCAACTTTGGCTCAGGCGTTTTTGCGGCTGCTCAGGATGCGGGTATCAACCTTGAATATGCGCCGGTAGCGCAAAGTCTCAAAAGTGCTTTTATAAAGGGCATCTGCAACAATCCTGAAAAATGGTGCACGCTTACTGCCGGGGATTGTCACCGCATATTCAATATACCGGAGGGGCAACAAGCAACTCTTGATGCTCTGATGCAGGACTTCACTGATCATCTGCGTTTGACGGGCGCCGCGGTTTTGCGGGACTTTGGCAGTCTTGATGCTTTGCTCGAAAACTATCGGGGCAGGGGGCTTGCTCTGTTGGATAAATGCGCTGCATGGCCGCATTTTGCCGATTTCGCCCGCTATCAGGGGCGTGATATCGCCATTTATAAACGTGCGCAAATTCTGCTGGCCGATCTGGAATTGGCCTTGGGCAGTCCTCAAAAGCCTTATTTCGGCAGTTTAGAACAGCTGACATGTTTTGCGGATAATATGGTGCCGCATGTACTGCGCAGCGATGGTATTTTGACCTATAGTCCAGATCTTGCAGCGCGTGTGGATGCGGGCGACTTTATTGACGCCGGTAGCGACATGGAAATTGAATTGCGTTGTGCTGCTATTCATACGGTTGAATTGATGCGCGACATTCTGGGTGGGGCTTATACGTCCGTTAACATTGATCATATGCTGTGGCACAGAGGTTATCAGCCCGGTTTTTCTACTTTTAAAACCCATCGGACAATATCAACATGGTATTGATGATTTTGTGACTGAAACCTCTGGACTTGACGTTTTGAAAGCCTATTTCCACACCATGAGAATGCATCTGATCCTTTTTTTTGCCTTATTGCTGTGGATGACGGGCCCGGCCGTCGCCGCCCGTGCAGTCGTATGTGTCCCATCAACAGATAAGTCGGGAGTTGAAATGTGCGTCACAAAAAACGAAAAAAATGTTTTGGGCACGGCCCTGGAGCTATGCTGCGCGGAGCCTAAAACGGGTTTTTACCGCAACGGCTATTGCCAAACCGGTTCAGAAGATAACGGCACCCATGTGGCCTGTGCCATCGTGACGGATGCCTTTTTGCAATATACGCGGACTCGGGGCAATGATCTGATTACCCCGCGGCCAGAGTATAATTTCCGCGGTCTCAAGGCCGGTGATAAATGGTGTCTTTGTGCCAGTCGCTGGGCCGAGGCTCGCGCCGCCGGTGTCGCGCCAAAGCTTATCTTGGCGGCAAGTCATGAAAAATTGCTCGATTATGCGGAGTTAGATGTCTTGAAAGAATATGCGGTCGATACCTCTATACCCACAGTGCCGAACGAAAGCCAAAGCAGCGCATATGCTTTTTCCTTCACCTCGATTGACGGCGAAGCCATGCCGCTGAGCCAATATGCGGGGCAGGTGATGCTGGTTGTGAATACAGCCTCGCAATGCGGCTTCACAGATCAATATACGGCGCTGCAAAGCCTTTACGAGCGCTACAAAGACCGTGGCTTTGTGGTGATTGGTGTGCCCTGTAACCAATTCGGCGGACAGGAACCGGGGTCTGAAGCCATCATCAAAGACTTTACCCAGAAACAGTTCGGCATCACTTTCCCGCTGACATCCAAAGCAGATGTATCGGGTGATAACGTGCATCCGTTTTTTGCCTGGGCCGCGGCCGAGAAAAAGGGCGGTTTTTTACAATCATCGCCCAAATGGAATTTTCACAAGTTCCTGATTGATCGACATGGTCAGCTGGTTAAAAGCTTTGGTTCGCATGTTGAGCCTACCGATTCTGCCATGACAGTTGAAATTGAAAGATTGCTGTCGGACCAACCTTAACTCCTTGTAAATCTGTTTTATGCAAACAATTTCAATTGCATAGTTATTCGCGCGCCTGCAATATTGACATATGTAAAATATTATGTAAGACTGTTTTTATAGTTTTGGGGGTGCCATGGCTACATTAACGAATGCGTTTAATAAACCGAGCTCAATGTTCGGCGGTTTCGTTAGCCAGATGGAGAATGGTACAGCGCAGCTCGCCCGCAGTTCGATGGATGCCGGATCCAAATTCTTCAGCAAAGTTGCGCAGCATTTAAGTAAAGAAGGTGTGGCCGTGGTTCTCAAGGGCATTTTGTTGTCAGCGGGCGCTGCCGCTGCCACCGTCATGATGCCGGCGATTGCGCCTCTGGTGCCAGCTATCGCAGGGTACATGGGTCAAGCTTCTGTGACGGCTCTGATGATGCAAGCTGGCCATATGGCGGCCGAGGCTCTCAGTAACGCCGCGGCCAGTATCATTGTGAGCGATAAAAAGCCGCAACATCAGTTTGGCATGGCCCTCGCTTAAATCCACTCGCGTTATTTTTTCTCAATCGGTGCTTTGTATTCTTTGATGGGCTTACTCTCCTCGCTCATATGTACGACTAGAATCTGCGCGCTATTCACCAACGCCTGATGCGTGGCATCTTCGATCTGATCGACAAAGACTTCTTCGCTGCCGTCAGCTAGACGCGCACCAGCGATACGGCTAGCGGGTATGTAATAGACGGCCGCAATATCAGCATCGTCGGCCTCCATCCCATAGCGGGTCAGGCAGATGGCGCCTTTG
>JAIXUW010000197.1 GCA_027483355.1 Alphaproteobacteria bacterium | reverse complement strand
CAAAAAGATGACGATATCAACCCCGATCACCCGGTACGGCAACGGCTGGCCTATGATGAAATCCTCGCCAATCAACTGACCATGGCACTGGTGCGCGAGAACCAAACCCGTGCCAAAGGCCTCCCACGCCCGGGCGATGCGGCTCTCACCGCCGCTGCTCACGCGGCCCTGCCCTTTCAACTGACTGGTGCTCAACAGCGCGCCATTGCTGAAATCACCGCCGATCTCGCTACACCCCACCGGATGCACCGGATGTTGCAGGGTGATGTCGGCAGCGGTAAAACTGCGGTGGCGTTTCTGGCGATGGTTCAGGCGATTGGCCCCGTGCAGCAGGGGCGCCGCTCCCAGGCCGCCATTATGGCGCCGACCGAAATTCTAGCCCGTCAGCACGAAAAAAATATCAACGGCTTTGCCGCCAAGGCCGGTTTATCGGTGGTGACCTTGACCGGTCGCGACAAAGGTAAAGCGCGCGAAGAATTACTCCAGAAAATTGCCGCCGGTGACGCCGACATCGTTATTGGCACACATTCATTGTTTCAGGACGGCATCGATTTTCGCGATCTGGCCCTGGTGGTGATTGACGAACAACACCGCTTTGGCGTGCATCAGCGCCTGAAACTCTCCGAAAAAGGCGATCGCACCGATGTGCTGGTGATGACGGCAACACCGATCCCCCGCTCGCTTACGCTGGCCATGTATGGCGATATGGATGTCAGCCGTCTGGACGAAAAACCGCCGGGACGCCAGCCGATTGACACTGCGCTCATCTCGCTTGACCGTTTGGGCGAAGTGGCCCATGCGCTGGAACGCAAAATCGCCGGAGGTGCGCGTATCTATTGGGTCTGCCCGTTGGTCGAGGAGTCAGAAAAACTTGATCTCGCTGCGGCTGACGAGCGTTTTCGCACCTTGGCGCAGATCTATGGCGATCGTGTCGGCCTGTTGCATGGGCGCATGAAACCCGTTGAAAAAGACGCGGTGATGGCGCGTTTTACTGCTGGTGAGCTGGATATTCTGGTGTCAACCACCGTCATCGAGGTAGGCGTCGATGTGCCCGAGGCCACGGTCATGGTGATCGAACACGCCGAACGTTTTGGCCTCGCGCAATTGCACCAGCTGCGTGGCCGCATCGGGCGCGGCAGCGGTCAATCCACGTGTTTGTTGCTCTATACCGACAGCTTGTCAGAGGTGTCGCGCAAACGGCTGCAAACCATCCGCGACAGCGAAGACGGCTTTGCCATTGCCGAGGCTGATTTGATGCTGCGGGGCGGCGGCGAGCTTTTGGGTACCAAACAAAGCGGCCTGCCGCAATTACGCCTGACCGACCCCGAACAGCACGCCCGCCTGTTTGAAATCGCCCATCAGGATGCACGCCATATCATTGCCCAAGACCCGCACCTAACCACGCCCCGCGGACAGGCTTTGCGAGTACTGCTCTACTTATTCGAGCGGGATATGGCGATCAGGTATTTGCGGGCAGGCTGATCTTTTAATTACATCATGCGGCGCTGTTGCAAGACCTGCAGCAACACATCATTGACCTGGTCTTCTTTGAGAACTTTGTGGGTAACATTGGTCAGGCGCTTTTTGACGGCCTGCACATCAATCACATTGTTGGGCCCCATGCCCTTGCCAGCAGCCAGCGCCCCATAAAGGTCTTGCAGATAGGCATCGGCCAGACGGGGCTCGAGGAATTCCACCTCGGCTTTTTTACCAAACGGTACTTCGATGGAAACAATGAGGCTGACTTGTTGTGTCACCCCTTGGTCTGTAATAACGGGCAAAACCAAGGGTTTCATCTCGAGATACTCGTAATCCGGCTGGATCACATCTTTATCGCCGGCCGCATGAGCGGTACCTGTTGGCCAGCTGGCTGGCCCTAACAGGAAAAAAGCAGCAAAAACAAAGCATACGGCAATAGTGCGCATTATTGTTATCCCTCTTTGGTCGTCCCTCATCCTTTAGTTATACGCGCCTTACCTTAATAACGGGTAAAGATGGGGGCGTGATAAGGGCAAGGGTTTAATTAATTATGCGCTTGCACCATTTTTATTTTTATCGGTCTGCATATAAGCCTTCAAATCACGGCGAATTTCCGGCGCCATCAGATAAAGGGCAATAACATTGGGAATCGCCATGGAAAAGAACAGGGCATCGCTCAGGTCAATCACGGGACCAAGGTTAGCAGCGGCCCCAATCACGATGACGAGACAATAGACAACCTTAAAAGCCATTTTTTGCGGGGTACCGCTGCCGGCCAAATAGCAAAACGCCTTTTCGCCCAGATAATACCAAGAAATTAATGTCGAGTAGGCAAACAGAAAAACGGCAAGTGCCAACAGATAAATCGACCAATCACCCAAAGTCGCAAAAGCACTCGCCGTCAGGGTAACGCCCTCTACGCCAGCCCCCGCTTGATAAACACCGGTGACGGCAATAGCCAAGGCTGTCATTGTGCAGATAACCACGGTGTCGATAAAAGGATTAAGCATCGAGACAATCCCCTGTTCGATGTGATTATCAGATTTCACGGCGGCGTAAGTAATGGCACTCGAGCCCGTACCCGACTCGTTCGAAAAGGCCGCGCGGCGCACCCCTGCAATCACCGCGCCGATAAAACCGCCGGCAGCAGCGTCAGGCGTGAAAGCACCGCGGAAAATCGTCGCCACCGCTTCGGGAAGCATCGGGGCATTGAGCGCGATAATCGCCAGACAAGCCCCCACGTAGAGTACAGTCATAGCCGGGAAGATTTTCTCCGACAAACGCGCGATGGACTTGATACCGCCGATAATCACGGCCCCCGTCATCACCGCCAGAATGACACCAAATAACCAGGCCTTATCGGCAAAGAAGCTGCCCTCACCCGCCACCCGCATAAACATACTGTAAGCCTGATTGGCCTGGAACATGTTGCCACCGCCAAAGGCGCCACCAATACAGCAGACCGCAAAAATGATGGCGAGAAAACGGCCTAGTTTAGGCAGATTGCGATCGGCAAAGCCCTGACGGATATAATACATCGGCCCGCCGGAGCAGACACCCTCCGGGCTTACCTGACGGTATTTAACGCCCAGGGTGCATTCCATGAACTTGGTCGACATACTCAACAGGCCCATCACAATCATCCAGATGGTGGCCCCCGGCCCGCCCATAGTCACCGCCACGGCTACACCGGCGATATTGCCCAAGCCAACCGTTCCTGACAGGCTGGTCGCGAGCGCTTGCCAGCTTGAAATCTCGCCCCGGCCCTGACTATTGCCGACCGCTGCACGCTTGCCCAACAAAAGGCTCCAGGCCAGGCCAAAGGCCCGCAAACTCAAAAAGCGAAAGTAAACAGTTGAAAACAAAGCAATCGCCACAAACCAAATGACGATAAACGGCACGTCATGCCCCATGAGCGGAAAGGGATAAAAAATGACACTGGATAGGTCGGCGGCAACGGGTGCCACATAAGTATTGATCGCCGCGTCCAACGACGCCGCTGCAGGGGAAACCCCCACCAGCATAAAAAATGCAGTAAAAACAAACATAGAGATCCCGCTAAGGCTAAAGGTCTTCATGAAATCCCCCTTTAAAAAAATTGACTTTGCCAGTATAAGGAAGCGGTCTTCTCTGTAAAAGCTTTATTGTCACTAGGTACCCCATGATTGATTTCAAATTCAAAGACAGCGCCCATTTCTATGAACTGGCGGTGGGTTTTGCCGGTCTTGCCTTGATCATCGTGGGCTGCCTGATCGTCATGGCGCCCTTCTTCATTTCCATCCTGCTGGCCAGTATTTTTGCGCTCTCGGCCTGGCCCGCTTATGAATGGGCCCGTCATCGCTTGGGGATGAAGCAGACGGGCGCGGCAATTTGCGTCACTTTACTGCTGACCACGATCTTTGTTTTGCCTCTGGTGATCATAGGTACCAGTGCCTCGGAAAATTTCGCCAGCGCGATTATCTTTGTCAATTCTTCGATGCAGGATGGCAACCTTATTGCCTTTGCCGACCACATCGAGCGTTTGCCGTGGTTTGGTACGGAACTCGCCCAATACTGGCGCGATATTCTGACCGATACCGACCGTATCAAGGGTGTTTTGCAATCCTCGGCCAAACCTGTGTCGGCTGGGTTGGTCGCGGTTGGCGGCACCATTGGCACCGGTCTTTTGCACCTGATCATTGCAATCTTTATCGCCTATTTCTTTTTCCGCCATGGCACCACCGTCGCCGTGCGTTTGCGCAACCTGAGCGAAAAATTTGGTGGCGAGCGTGGCCGCCATCTGCTGGAAGTATCGAAAAAGACCTTGATCGGCGTCGTTTACGGCATCATCGGCACGGCCCTGGCACAGGGTGCTTTGGCGGCCTTTGGCTTTTGGATTGCGGGGGTGCCAGCCGCATCACTGCTGGGCCTGTTGACCTGTTTCTTGTCATTCATTCCCATCGGCCCGCCGCTCATCTGGGGGCCAGCGGCTTATTGGCTGTTCACCCAAGGCGAAACCGGCTGGGCCATTTTCCTGACCATCTGGGGGATTGCCGTCATCAGCGCCATCGATAACGTGCTGAAGCCTTATTTCATCAGCCTGGGCAGTAATCTGCCCTTCGTGCTGGTCTTGTTCGGTATCGGCGGGGGTGTCTTGGCCTTTGGCTTCATCGGCATCTTCATCGGCCCCACCCTGTTGGCGCTGGCCTATTCGCTGATCCTCGAGCTCAGTTCGCAGCGGCCGGTGGCCCTGCGTTCGGACGAGCCTAAGGTTTTCGAATAATCAGCGCTGACACAACGGGCGGCTGGTCGGCGCATCGCGCCAGACCTGTTGGGCCCAACGACGCAGCTTGACTTGATCCATCGCCAAAGCCGCATCAAGACGCGGTGTGAAGGCGTTGCAAAAACCGACCACATTGCCAATAGCCAATTGCGAAATCCGGTTGGCCAAACCTGTGCGCAAGGTATGAAATTCCTTTTCAGGATGAGCGACACCATTGGCACGTAAATGACGAATAAGGGTGTTTTCGTAGCCCGCAATAAGCGTCTGGTGCTTGTTGGTGAAAGATTGATACTTGCTGTAAAGGCCTGTCCCGCCCGGCATTTTAAGGCAGGTAAGACCAATCACCATCAACTCGCTGTGAATGCGCAAGCCCTGCTCAGCCTCGAATTCCGCTGCCGAATAGCAAGCAGATGATTGCGCCTGTGCCATCGACGACGATAAACCAAGCACCACCGCGCCGATGGCTAGAAACGTGTAAATCTTTCTGCGCGCCATCATGCGTTCCAACCACCATCAACGTTCAAGGTGGTGCCGGTGATGTACGTGGCCCCCGGACCGGCCAGGAAAGCAACCGCAGCGGCAATTTCATCCGCCTGGCCGTACCGGCCCAGGGCGGTCAGGCTTTTCATGAATTCAGCCGCCTCGTTATCGGCGCTATCAGGGTTCATGTCGGTATTAATCGGCCCCGGCTGTACGGCGTTGACCAGAATGCCAGCAGCGCCCAGATCTTTGGCCCCGCTGCGCACAAAACCATTCACGGCGAATTTAGAAGCGTTATAGATGCTTAATGCCGCGGTACTGGCACGTTCCCCCAAAACGCTGCTGATCAGCACGATGCGGCTGCCCGCCTGCATCTGCGGTACCAAAGCATTGGTCAGGGCAAAAACACTGGCCACATTGACATCAAACACGCGGCGATATTCATCGAGCGTCAAAGCACCAATAGGACCGCCCGAAAAAACACCGGCATTGTGGACCAGAATATCGGGGGCACGCTGGCTCGATACGAAATGATCGGCAAAATCTTTCATTTCGTCAGGCTTGGCAGCGTCTAACTTATAAGCAGTGGCACTGGCTTCATCGGCCACCTTTTTGGCGGCATCGGCCGAGGCGCTGTAGGTAAAGTGAACGTCAGCGCCCAGGCCCGCCAGTTTGCGCACCGTCGCCGCCCCAATACCCTTGGAGCCGCCTGTTACTAAAGCGATTTTGCCTTTAAGTTCGGTCATGCTATGTCCCCGCGTCGATAAAATCCGGCCCGCGACACGCGTGACCTCCCTTCGACGTAAAGCAAAGCTACATTTTTGCCAGTGTTTAAGCCAGTGCCATGGTTGGTGCTGCAAATCGTGGCTTTCTACTTACCCAGCCGCCTTTTTGGTTATGTAAATATATAGTTTTTTAATATCAATCTCCCACAGCCTCAGAACAAATAATGATTATGACCAAAATTGGCTGGACATATTTTCCCCAAAATGAGATACAAGAACACCCATTCAAAACCGCCACCCCTCGCCTTGGAGTCCCATGAGCAAGAAGCTCTACATCAAGACCTATGGCTGTCAGATGAACGTCTATGACAGCAAGAAAATGGCTGATGTTTTGGCGCCGCTGGGCTATGCGCCGACAGAGGAACCCGATGGCGCGGATCTGATGATCCTCAATACCTGCCACATCCGCGAAAAAGCGACCGAAAAGGTTTTCTCTGACCTTGGTCGTTTACGCCCCATCAAAGAAGCCAAAGCCGAACAGGGCGAAAAAGCCCTGATCGCGGTTGCTGGCTGCGTGGCCCAGGCCGAGGGTGACGTCATCACCAAACGCGCCAATTACGTCGATATGGTCTTTGGTCCGCAAACCTATCACCTGCTGCCTGAAATGATTTTGCAGGCGAATGGCGGGGAGCGGGTGATCAATACCGACTTTCCGGTGGAATCCAAATTCGACCTCTTGCCGACGGGCGATATTGCCTCCCAAGGTCCATCCGCATTTTTATCTATTCAAGAAGGCTGCGATAAATTCTGCACCTTCTGCGTGGTGCCCTATACCCGCGGTGCTGAATATTCGCGGCCGGTGCAGCAGATTATCGATGAAGCCCGCGCGATGGCCGATCAGGGCACGTCGGAAGTCATTCTGCTGGGCCAGAACGTCAATGCCTATCACGGCACCCACGCTGGCGAGACTTGGGATCTTGCGCGTTTGATTAGTGCGCTTGCCGAGATTGGTGGCATCACCCGTATTCGTTATATGACCTCGCATCCGCGCGACATGAACGACGACCTGATCGCCGCCCACGGCGATGTTGCCAAGCTGATGCCCTTCTTGCATCTGCCGGTACAAAGCGGCTCGGACCGTATTCTGGAGTTGATGAACCGCAAGCACACCGCCGATCATTACCGCGATATCATCGCACGCCTGCGTCAACGCCGCACCGATATCGCTTTCTCGTCGGACTTTATCGCCGGCTTCTCGGGTGAAACCGAAGAAGATCATCAGCAGACGTTACAACTCATCCGCGATGTCGGCTTTGCGCAATGCTATTCGTTCAAATATTCGACCCGCCCCGGCACGCCCGGCGCCGTCATGGGCGGTATGCTGCCCGAAGCCATCAAAGACCGCCGTTTACAAGAACTGCAAGCACTGCTGCAAGAACAACAGCTCGCCTACAACTTGGCTGCCGTCGGTCAAGTGATGCCCGTCTTGTTTGACCGCAAAGGCAATCGCCCCGGCCAACTTCTGGGTAAGACACCCTATAACACCTCGCTTTATGTCGACGCGCCCGAACGCCTGTTTGGCCAGACCGTCGATGTTCAAATCACCGCCGCCTTCCAGAACGGGATGCGCGGCGAGATTGTCACCACCGAGACGACTGCTACCCGCACTGCCGCCTAGCCCATTAGCCCAGAAAAGGAAGACGACAATGACTGAAGGCCAGATCAAAATTAATCAACAATACGAAGTCGTTTTTCAAGAAAGAAGCCAGCAAACTGCTGCCAAGATCGTGTTGTGCAAAAAAAGCAGCCTGGCCAATATCATCGAGAAAGCCTTTGGAATCTCTTTTGATGGCCGCATCAAGGGCAACAACAACTTTGAAGGCGCGATCAAGTCTGTCACCGTCTACGGCAAGCCGGGCAGCGAAGAAAAAGTCAAAAAGACTTTTGAAATTCTGGCAGGCTTTATTGATACGCCCGCATCACCAGCCGACAAAGTTCACTTTTCCAAAGAGCTGATCGAAGATATTACCGCACAGCTTAATGAAAAAGACAGCTACAGCCGCCGCGCCTTTAACCAGACCGCCGCCAATCAAAACAGCAAAGCTGGCAAACCCAGCGGTCCCTATACCTTTAGCCCACGCACCGATGCGCAGCGCCAGTTGTGGGAGATACTCAGCAACCACACCCTGACCTTTGGTGTCGGACCTGCCGGTACCGGCAAAACCCACGTGGCGGTCGCCAAGGCTTGCAAACTTCTGGAAGAAAAAAAGATCCAGCGTATTGTTCTGACCCGTCCCGCCGTCACATCGGGTAAAGATCCTGGTGCCCTGCCGGGTGACCTTGATGACAAACTGGCCCCGTACATGATGCCGCTCTATGACGAACTGGAGCGCGTTCTGGGTAAAGAAAAACTCCGCGCGCTTCGTGCCAAGGGCGATATTGTCATTGCCCCGGTCGAGATGATGCGTGGCCGTACCTTTATCAATTCATTCGTCATCGTGGACGAAGCCCAGAACTGCACCAAAGAGCAGATCCGTATGGCGCTGACCCGTATCGGCGACGATACTTTCATGGCCGTCACCGGCGACCCAATGCAGATCGACCTGAAGGACAAATCAGACTCAGGCCTTAAGTGGGCCTACGAGCGCCTTAAAGGGAAAGACGACATCGGCGTGCAGTTCTTTGGCGCCGAGGACGTTGTCCGCCACGAAGTTGTCAAAACCATTGTCAAAGCGCTGGATGACGATAACGAGGCGAATCCTGGTAATGAAAGCGATCGCACTACCGCCGTTAAACGCCGCATCCGGCAAAACCCCTCACAAGGCTAACCACGGAACTGTTTTCTGTCTAAACCGTTGAAAACTATAGCTTGCGCCCGCCACAAGCGGGCGTTAAGCTTTTGGTGCTATACTGTTTATATGCTGAATTGTTCTGGGAGAACGCTTTGAGCAAACAAGCCGTCCGTCGCATCGGACTTAAATTTGACGATCAAACCCTCGTCCCCCTGCTGTTTGGGGAACACGACAGCCACCTTGCCCTCATCGAAGAAGGACTGGATGTTGAAATTGCCGCCCGCGGCAATGAAATCATCATCACCGGGACCAAGCCGCGTTTGCGCGCGGCGCAAGCGGTCTTTGACGTGCTGTGGGGCCGCCTGCAGCGTGACATGGAGGTGACCATCGAAGAGGTCAATGCCGCCATCGAAGTCGCCAAAAGCCCGATGGACGAAAATACCCGCAGCATGGCGATGAGCGCCCTGCAAGACACCCACGTCAGCTTGAAATCCAAGACGAAGAGCAAGAATAT
>JAIXUW010000106.1 GCA_027483355.1 Alphaproteobacteria bacterium | reverse complement strand
GCCTGAGCCTAGCATAAACACCCCCTCCTCTCATATTCGAGACGTCAATATTATGTCCAATATTGCCTATATTTACAGGCCGTCCCCACCGTTTAGAATGGAGGTGTCAATTTCAACCGACAGGCACGCACGCATATGACACTTATTCCCTACGACGACCGTGATGGCCACATCTGGCTGGATGGCCAACTGGTGCCATGGCGCGATGCCAAGGTCCACGTCCTCAGTCATGGCCTGCATTACGGCAGCGGCGTTTTTGAAGGTATTCGCTGCTATGGCGGTAAGTCTTTCAAGCTGCGCGAGCACGCCCAGCGCCTGATTGACGGCTGCGCCTTCATGGATATGAAGCTGCCCTACACTGTGGAGGAAATTATCGCCGCCTGTGAAACGGTCGTTAAAGCGAACAACATCGTCGATGGCTATCTGCGTCCCAACGCCTGGCGCGGCCCCGAGCAGATGGGCATCGCCGCCCAGCAAACCAAAATCCACATGGCTGTAGCGGCTTGGGCCTGGCCCAGTTATTTCCCGGCCGAGATGCGCGAGAATGGCATTAAAATCATGACAACGCGTTGGCGCCGCCCGCCAGCCAATGCTGCCCCCACCCATGTCAAGGCATCGGGGCTTTATATGATCTGCACACTGGCCAAACACGAAGCCGACGCCAATGGCTGCCAGGATGCGCTGATGCTCGATTATCGCGGCCGTGTAGCCGAGCTGTGCAGCGCCAATTTGTTTTTTGTTAAAAACGGCGAATTACATACCCCCGACCCCGATTGCTTTTTAAATGGTATTACCCGCCAGACCGTCATCGAACTGGCTAAGGCCGAAGGCATCAAAGTGATCGAGCGTGCCATCATGCCGGAAGAACTGACCGAGATGGATGAATGCTTTGCTACCGGTACCGCCGCCGAAGTGACTGCGATCGGTCAGATCGATGGACGCACCTACAAGGTCGGCCCCGTCACCCGCCTTTTGCGCGAGAAGTACGAGACACTGGTGCGCTGCTGATATTGATAGCCTCTTTCACAGCCTGCCATTCCTGCAATTTCTGCTGAAAATTTTTGCCCGCCATGGTAGGGCTGGTCGAGACAAGTTGCGTGAAAGACAAACGCTCAAGGGTGGCCGTTGATAATCTTGGCATCGCGTGTTTTTTGAATTCAGCTGCCGCCGTGCCCCCATTCCAAAAGACATGGGTGATTTTAGTATGTTGGGCAAAAAATGCCTCAAAGTCATTCACAATAATGCTGTCTTTGACGATACTGCTGTCCAGACTGCCCGGTCTTTCACAGGCTTGTAAGGTATCCCAGAGTGCCAGTGCGTTGTTTTGGATGAGTGCGACGCGCTGGGCATAGGTATCAATAGGCATCTCGAATAATGCCGCCATGACCTTCCAAAAACTATTACGCGGATGGGCGTAGTATTGCCCAGCTGTCAGTGACATTTCGCCGGGCATACTGCCCAGGATAAGAACGCGGGCATTATCCGTCGTGATTGGCGGGAAACCTTCAATACCACGCGTCTGAGGCATCGGCGTTACGCCGCTTGACGGTCTTTGATGGGCAAAACGCTGCGTTGTTCGACGCCGCTATAAACCGACAATGGACGCATCAGCTTGTTATCGCCCAGCTGTTCAATGATATGCGCGGTCCAGCCGGTGATACGGCTCATCACGAAAATCGGCGTGAAAACCGGGATATCAAAACCCATCAGGTAATAGGCCGGGCCCACCGGGTAATCGAGGTTCGGGTGGATCCCCTTACGCTCGACCATGGTTTTCTCGAGGATACGCTCGATCTCCACCCATTTTTGGCCACCTTTAAGTGCCGCCATATCATGGAAATATTTGGTCATGTAGGGCACGCGGCTGTCACCGTTTTTATAGACCCGGTGACCGAAACCCATGACGGGGCGTTTCTTGTCGCCAAGCGCCGCATCAATCCAGGCTTGCGCATTCTCGGGCGTGTCGATTTCCAGCAGCATATGCATGACCGCTTCGTTGGCGCCACCATGCAGGGGGCCTTTCAGCGAGCCAATCGCCCCCGTCACACCGGAATAGATATCGGAAAGGCTGGAGACCACAGTGCGCGCTGTAAAAGTCGAGGCATTAAAGCCGTGTTCGGCGTAAAAGGTCAGGGACGCATCAAAGCAGCGCACTATACGCGCATCGGGCACTTCGCCAAAATACATATGAAAGAAGTTTTCGGCAAAGCCCAGGTCATCGCGCGGCGCGATCGGTTCTTTGCCACTGCGAATACGGGCATCGGCCGCGATGATGGTGGGAATTTTTGCCATCATCGACAGCGCTTTTTGGCGCATACCATCCGGGCTGCTGTCGGTCCAGGTTGCGTCCTGTGTCCCAAGAAAGCTGATGGCGGTGCGCAAGGTGTCCATCGGATGAGCGTCCGCGCGGAACTGGCGCAAAACAGTCATCAATTCCGGTGGCAAAGCGCGCAGGCTACGCTCGCTTGCCTGAATCTCGGCCAGCTGTTCTGTATTGGGTAACTCGCCGTGCCATAACAGCCAGGCTACTTCTTCAAAGCGGCACTGGGCGGCTAGCTCTTGTACCGGATAACCGTAATAGGTCAGCGTATTGGT
>JAIXUW010000204.1 GCA_027483355.1 Alphaproteobacteria bacterium | reverse complement strand
ACTCCAGAAACGTATACTTAAAAGCGATGCACGGGTTGGCATCGGTCTTGGTGTCTTGCTTTGGAGTTTTGCCCGCGACGCGAGGAAGGCTCCGGCGGTGGCTTACCGCGCGGTTCGGGGTCGTCGTGGCTGGATCAGGAAAATCTGTATGCCCTGGTACGCCAGGTAGATTTGCCGTTTGGCCAGATTGATGACTGTGACGTGAGGTTTCATAATATCCATAAGGTACAATGATTCGCTGAAACCTGGAACGCAATTCTTGATTTCCTAACCTTTTGAGGGGGTTGGCGATGCCGCGGCCGCTTCGGGCGCGTCACCTTGATAGGTCGTCACCACATCGACGCCGCAATCCTCAAAGCCCGCATCCACCAGCCGCTCACACAAAAGGGCTGCTTCACTCAGGCGCAGCGGCTGAGTGGGTTGCAGCCGCAAGGGCAGGAGGCTGGTATTCGGGTCGCGTGCAAGCGTATCGAAATCAGCCACCACCGGCGACAGGCTATTTTGCCAGCTGCGCGTGCGTAGTTTGAATTTATACCAATCCAGCGCCAGCGCCACGCCGGAGCGGTAATTGCCAAGCCGGATATACACATCCTCGCGCGCGATATCTTCTGGTTTCAAAATTTTGGTGCGGCGTTGCAGGGACGGGTTGGCATTCGCGGCCGAGAAGGTAAATGGAATGTCATAGCCGCGCGTCAGTTCAATGTTCTTGCCGTAGAATTGGCCGCCTTCGGGGGTGACAATAATCTTTTCGGGCAGACGATAGGCGGTGGTGGGCGATTGGCTGCTGTCGGTCGTCATGTAATAGACGCCCGGGCGGATACGTTCGATGACATAGAAACCGTCAAAGGGCGTCGTTGTCGATTTGACGATTTCACCGTCGGGTGTGGTCAGGTTGATCGTTATGCTGCGGGCAGCCGCTGCCGCACCTGTTGTACCGATAACACTGGCGGTACCGTCGATTTCGGCACCACGCAGGACGGGGAATTCTAAACGAACAGTCTCTGTGGGGCGTAAAAGCACAGATGCACCTTCGTATCCTGAGACCCAGGTAGGTTCAAAGCTGCTGCTTTCTTCCATGACAACGTCGGTCAGCCTATTGGCGCGCATACTTGTGGTTGCTGCATTGCCGGTGGTGTCGGTGATCATTTCGGCATTTGCTTGTACAGCACGAATAACTACATCTGGTAGCGGTTCATCTTCACCATCGTAAATGCCATTGCCATTTTTATCGAGATAGGTAAAGGCGCTTAAACTACCTTGGTTAGATAAACCACGGCCACTCATGATAATATTACCGTTAAGAGGATCTTTGGCTAAGCCAAAAGTTACATCAACACGCGCACGCATATTTTGCTCGCTGTCATAGCTGACATTTGGAGAAATGCGTGCTTTGTCGCTTAAATAGCTAAACCCGACATTTGCATCTGTCACGCTGCTGTAGAATCTATGCTGTAATCCTGCATTGGCTTGTAGACGTGCAGAATAGTTTTTATTGATATCGAATAAAAAAGTGTTTGGCTCTGACTCTGGTACAACCTCGTAGTCAATTCGCCCGCGCCAGTTATAGCCTTTGATGCGGTTACTGATCGAGCCTGCATAGCTTAATACTTCACTACGATCAGAAGATTCGCTATCGGTGGAGAATGAAATTTCGTTATTGAAACGGAAGCCGCGATAAGAGGAGCTTAGACCGAAGTCATTATTCGTTGAAAGGCGCCCGTTTTCATCTTGGCTGACTCGGCTATCTGTATCATAGGTGACGCTCTTGAAAGTGTTGGTCAAAAAAGGGCCGGATAGTCCAGCAAATAAGCTTTGTTCTGCAGGACGACCGCTGACAGTTTCATCGATCAGCGTTTCCGAGAAATCGGTGCTAAGATATTCAACACCCGCTAGGCCATTATGTCGGCCGAAACGACGACGACCAGTGATAACCCCACGGAAAGGCCCATCCGAAGTTGTGATCATATCTCCGTTAATGATGGTCTCCCCAAGGCTCGTCACGGCACCTGAGTAAAAATAGTTGTCTCTTTGTCCCTGCGTCTCACGCGAATGAATACCGCCGCGCAAGGTCAAATTATCCCCTGCACGACGATCATAGCGTCCAACGAGACGAAGAGTGCCCCGATCCTGGTTTTCGGTTTGGTTTGCTTGATAAGTGATTTCATCTTTTTGTGACAACGAAAGGTTATAATAACCTTTCATGTTGCCGACCAGCGAGGGTAAGACTGTGATCAGTCTTTCTTCTTCCTGTTGTTCTCCGAATAGACCAAACTTGACGATACGAAAGCGGTTGTCTCCTGCAAAGAGTGGAACGTTTTCGAAGAGAAAGCGACCGCTATTGTCAACGGTTGTACCGGCGACAAAAGCCTGATTACGATAGAGTTCAATGTCCCAGCCCGGCTGCGCGTCGCCTTCGATATTCGTTTGTGTATCTACACTGTAACGTTCGCTCTGGTTTGAAACACGCAACCCGCGTTCGTAGCTGGCGCCACCTGTATAGGGTATGCTGACAGGCGACAAATCGTTAAATTCATAGACACGCGCATTTAATGGACCAAGGAGATCGTTTTGTTCAGACTCCTTGCGGAAATTTATCCGTGCCTGCTGCAAGGGCTCGGAGTCGCGGGAACTTACCAACGTTCCGTTTAAATAACCTGACATCTCATGCCCTAACAGCTGGTTTGATGTAAGAATACTGTAGGTGCTGTAGTTATTAGGCTCGCTGTCATCACCGCGTTTTTCCCACTGTGTGCCTAAAAAAATATCGGCACGTGGCGCGGTGATAACCTGATTTTCCTGGGGTAGACGGGGTTGTTCAACGGGAATACGTGTGCTGAGTTGCTGACGGCGTTTTTGCCGGCTTAACTGTGCCTGTACGGGGAACTGTTGATAGGTACTGATCTCGACAAGCTGGCCTTGCGGCAGACTTTTAAAAGTAAAATTAAACCATTCAGCCAGAACAGTATCACGAATGTAAAAATCATCATTTTGGACGAGGATATCCTCGGCGTTAAAATTTTTGACAGTATCATCAAGAATTACTTCACGTTTATCCAAGTCCAGCGCAAAAACCTTATCCTCTTCGATATAATAGCCATCCGCACGGCGGTTTTCTGAATCAAGTTTAATATTAAATCCGGCGATATAATTGAAGTCGGTCATTGAGTAGAAAAGATTTTGGCCTTGTTTGATGGCCGTCATCGGATCTTCTACTTTAACTTGACCGAGGCTGAGTTTTTGCGCATCCCGGAGGCTAGTTGTCAGTAACAACATTTCACCATCGCTGATGGCTGCTAGCGCTTGCTGTGCTTTTTTATCGGCGGGATTACGGCTGGTGAGGGCATCTTCAGCTTGATCGAGGCTTTTGCCTACTGTCTGGCTGAATTGACGCGCCAGGTTCTGCAAAGCGGAAGAAGGTAAATTGCTTTCTGCGAAAGACGTATTGCTGATACATAGCAAGGACAGGCTGCCGAGTAAGGCGGCTGTTCTGCGAAGCCTATGCGTCAATGCGCGTCGCCGTATCACGCGTGTCCCCTTAGAATATCAATAGCCTAAACCCTATTTTAGTAAATCATAATGAGGTGGTGGTTCGCAATCATTTCTCTAAATGGATCAAGGAGATGTCGTCGCAGAATGGAAATGATCTAAGCGCCGTTTATTTGACGTGTTTGACGTTTGTTGCGGTATACCTGTAGTCTGAACACGCTGTTGTGTACGGCTGTTTGTCTAAAAAAACAATTTAGTAAATAGCCGTCTCCAGCGTTCCGCTTTAACGACAAATTAACATTTGTCCTGTTAAATAGGATATAGCACGTACTGGATTCAAAGCAGAATGCTTCGACTTTGGCGACAGCGACGCGCAGAATGCCTTCAGCTTTCTAAATCACGACTTAAACCGTCTTAATCGTCCCAGGGAGAAACCTCATGAATTACAAGTCTTTTAGCAAAATTGCCGGTATCAGTGCTATTGCTCTGATTGCCGCTATGCACGCAACCGACGTATCGGCGCAGTATGTGATTGGTACCGACCAACAGGTCGACTTTAACGCGACCGTTGATAACACCATCACTGTGGCTGTTACACCGGGTACCTTTGGTACGATTGCGGCGAT
This sequence comes from Alphaproteobacteria bacterium, assembly GCA_027483355.1. Lineage (GTDB taxonomy): Bacteria > Pseudomonadota > Alphaproteobacteria > Micavibrionales > UBA2020 > JAEXMB01. The sequence goes on along the minus strand of JAIXUW010000204.1, from coordinate 2,001 downwards.
GAACTCAACCGCTGTCGGTGATACAGCTACAGCTGTATTGCCTGCTGCAGTCGGCCCGCAAGTTCTGGTTGATGATCACTCGACTGGTTTTGGTACGGCAGCTCAGGCGCTTATTGTCGGTGAAGATGCAAACCCAGGCACCGCAGCCGAAGTCGTTGTCACTAACGCTTTTGACGCCGAGGAAATGTTTGTGACATTTTCGACCTGCGCTAACTTGACAAATGGTACCGAAACATTTGTGTTGGATGATATTACGACAAGTATGGCTGGTACGCCTTACGACTGCACAACGCCCATGACTACAGGCCATACCTTTACCACAGCGGGTGGCGGGTTTACATTCCAAGTGGGTGCTTCTATTACTACAGATGGTTTAGCCGACGTTGCCTATCCGGATGGTGTCTATACCGGTTCGGTCCAGATGCAGATCACCTACTAATCTGTAAAAATTGAAAACCCCCGCCTGGGCGACCGGGCGGGGGTTTTTGTATCTTGACGTTGCTGCATAGTCGCCTAGGCTGGAGTAGTGATGAAAAAAATAAACCTCTGTCTTTTGATTAGCCTGCTGATGATAGCCGCACCTGCTACGGGGCAAACCTTGACCGAAGTAGATGCTCTGAGCTTCGGCACCTTTGGGCTAGGGGCCAACGATGTGCAGGCGGCCATCACGGTAACCCCTGACAACGATGTCTTTGCCGATCCGCAGATTATACCCGGCGCTGGCGCCCAACGGGGCGAATACCGGCTGGAGGACTTTCCGCCGAATGTATCGTTCTATCTGGGTACCGACGTGCCCAATCCGCCCAGCGAAGGCGGGTTGGTGCTGGGAAATGTGACAACGGCGGATAACGGCGCTGGACCGGTGTTTTATCTGAGTGATCTGACTATTTCGAATGGCGGCATCCTGCAAACCGATGGTCAAGGGGATGCAACGTTGTATATTGGTGGCACGCTGCGCACCAGCGGTACGGGTGATCGTTACGATGGCGGTACCTACACCGGATCTTACACCCTTACCATTTATTACTGACGGGAGAGCTGAAAAGTGAAAAGATTAAAATGTTTCATGATTGCCGTGCTGTGTGCGGGCATCTTGATGTGGCCTCTTATCCCCGCCCGGGCCGATATATTGATCCTGCCGTTAAGAGTTTACTTTAAAGATGGCGATCGTGTGAAGGCCTTGACCACGATGAACAACGGCCAGGTGCAGGCGATCTACCGTTTAGCTTTTGATCATAAAAAACAACAGCCTGATGGGTCTTATTTAAACCTCACTTCAGCTTTAAATCCGGACTATGATCCCGCGCAATGGCTGGTATATAGCCCGCGTCAGGTGGATCTATTGCCGCAAGCAAGGCAAGCAATCAAGATTTCGCTGCGCCGGCCGGCAGATTTGCCAGATGGAGAATACCGCGTGCATGGGGTTTTGGAGCGTATTGCCCGCGATAAAATCGAGGCGCGTGGCGAGGGGGCGGTCACGGGCTTCATGATTAACGTGGGTTTCGCGGTACCAATTATTATCCGTAAGGGTAAATACGATACAACTGCAACTTTACAGTCTTTCAAGCTCTTGCCGCCTGACCCTCAAGAGGCGAAGCCGCTCCAATGGGCAGAACTGCAAGTGCTAAGGGAAGGGAAATACAGCAGCGTAGGGACAGTTGACGTCTTCTGGACGCCGCCTGGTGGAGGAGAAGAGATAAAGGTCACTAAGCGCAACAGCCTGGTCATCTACCCGGAAGTAAGCTTGCGGAGTGACCGGGTTTTACTGGATCGTGCGATCGCGGGCGGTACTGTGCGCGTGGTTTACCGTGGCATGGAAGCTGACGCTGGAATTGTTTTTGACGAAAAAACGTTTCCCGTCCAATAAGGGTTAGTTGTCTTGTTTCTTCAAAAGGCTCCGCTCTCATCGGCGGAGCCTTTCTCTTATGTGAATCATCTTTAAGGTTATTTTAATTTTTTGTTTGACCCATGCGCTTGATTTTCTTACGATTAGCGTGGGGT
>JAIXUW010000169.1 GCA_027483355.1 Alphaproteobacteria bacterium | reverse complement strand
GCGCCGGTGGAAATACCCCCAACCATATCAAACAGTTCAGCAATCGGCTTGCCGGTGCGTTCTTCGATGTTTTGCAGGATGCGGGCGGGGATAATGCCACGCACGCCGCCGCCATCGATACACAAGACGGTGAAAATCCGTTTTTTATCGGTCATTCTCGAGATCCCTGACGCGTTTTTTATTGCTTAGGAGATACAAATTTATAGAAATAAAGAGCGCTTGTCATTACAGATTATTGTATTTTTATTGCGCAACTATTCTGTTAAGGGTTTGATTTATTTCATATTAATATTAAGCACCTGAAATATATAAAATTTTAATCAAAGTTTAATTCAGATACGAGACCATAGTAATGACAGGTAAAAGCCACGGGGGCGGCTTTTGCCCATTTTGTCGGCGGCAAGGGGAGCCCAGGGATGAAATATCCCAAAATGCGACAACATCTGCAAAGTTCCCGGGAGGTGTTCCAATCCTACCGGCAATTAGGCTCGTCCGCCGCTTTCACCTTGTTGAATGGCGTGCTGATCAGCCTGGTCGTCTATTTTATCTTATATTTCTTCAGCCTTGATCTGCGTGAAGAACAAGCGCGCGCCATGTCTCGCGAAATTTATGTCGCCACGGAAAAAGCAGTCGGCGAGGCGGATAAAACGCTCCGGAGTATCGCCTATCTCTACGGCTCAGTGCAAAAAGATGGCGGTCCTGCGGCAGCACCCGCAGAGGCGCGTAAATCTTTACTGGCCGATGGACGCTTTGCCGGGCTGTTGTGGGCGACCAGTGATGGCATGTGGTACTACGAAGACCTCATTCGGAATGTCCGCTATACACGCTATTCGGCCATGACGGGCTTGCCCAATTATCAGGATTTATACCGCGCCACTTACGGTAAGGCCGATAACAGCGTTGTTTTGATTAACCAGATGCCCTGGTTGGCGACCAAGTCAGAACAGATGTTTTTGCCCAACAGCCGGATGGCCCTCGGGATCAAAACCCGTTTACCTGATGGTAAGACCGCTTTTTTGTTTGCCCTGGGGGTGCCGGCCCGGCTTTTTGGTTTTGAAAATCTGACGGCCTATCCTGATGTCTTCAAAGTGACGATCAGTGATGTGCAGGCGTCGCAAAAAATCATGGAAGTTGCTAGCAACGATCAACCAGGCTTCGAGACATTATCGGTCAGTCATCCGCTGATGATCTGGAGCCGCTATGGCGAAATGAACTTGGAGATGTCGCCCACTATTGCTACGCGCGTCATTGCGATTATTCCATGGGCGGCGGTGGTTGTTATCATGATCCTGGCCTTGGGTATCGCTTTTGCTTTAGATCGCAAGCACATACATGATCTAAAATTGGCGGAGATGTCCAAAAATCTGGCAGGTGCGCATAGCGAACTAAAAAGCAGCCAAAGCGAAAAAGAAAAACTTTTTCAGACCCTGCGCAAAAGCGAGCGTGAAAACCGTGCTGTGCTTAATTCGGTGTCAGATATCATTTTCGAAACGGACGAAACCGGTAAAATCCTCTTCCTCAATGAAACCTGGAAACGCGTTTCTGGCCGCGACATCGACGAAGGTTTGGGGCAGTCCTTGTTCGCGATGATTGACCCTGCCGACCGTGCGCGTCAGCGCGATATGTTTGAAGAATTGGTGCGCGGCGAAAGACAGGCCTATCGGTCGGAGACCCGTATTGATACAGGTAGTCAGACGATGAAGCCGGTTGAAATCGCCTTTTCGATGCTGCGCATGTCCGAAGATAAATCGTTGCGTGTGGTTGGTACTATCACCGATATCGAAAAACGCCGCCGCGCCGAAATCGCTGTGCGCGAGGCCGAACAACGTTATCGTGCCATGTTTGAAAACGCGACGTCAGGCATTTATCAGTCTTCGCTGGAAGGGCGCTATATCAATGTGAACCCGGCCATGGCTGAAATTCTGGGTTATTCAAACGCTCAGGATTTGATGGACAGCGTGCATGATATCGCCCTTGATATCCATGTGGAGCCGCATGCAAGCAATACCTTCACCCAAAAACTTTTGTTCGAGGGTCGGGTTTTTGGTGTTGTTAGCGAGGTAAAGCGCAAAGACGGTAAGAAAATCTGGATCATGGAAAATGCCCGCGTGGTGCGTAATGACCGTGGCGGTATCCATTACTTCGAAGGCAGCGTGATTGATATTACTGAGACCAAGATTGCGGAAGAAGCTATGCGCCAAGCTCGCATTCAAGCCGAAATGTCAAGCCGCAGTCGTATGGAGTTTTTGGCCAATATGAGCCACGAGTTGCGCACGCCATTGAATGCGATTATTGGTTTCTCGGAAATTATTAAAGAGGAGGTGATGGGCGCGCACAATACACCTGTCTATAAAGAATACGCGCAAGACATCTATAACAGCGGTAATTACCTTCTAAAGGTGATCAGTGAAATTCTTGAAGTTTCTAAAATCGAAAGTGGTAATCGTGAGCTCAATATAGGTAATTTCCGCTTTAAAAAGGCACTGAATGCCTGCATGACAATTATGTCAGGCCGTATTGACGAGGCGAAACTCAAGCTTATTCAAAATATACCTGAAGACTTGCCGGAATTGCTTGCCGAAGAATTAGCCTTGAAGCAAATCATGCTGAATTTGCTGAGCAATGCGGTGAAATTCACGCCCGAAGGCGGTGAAATCAATTTGGCTGTCCAGGTCGATGAATATGGTCAATTGTTGATTGATATCACCGATACGGGTATTGGCATGACGCCCGATGAAATCGCCATAGCCCTGCAGCCCTTTGCTAAGGTCGATAATAACTTTAGCAGTATGAAAGAGGGCACGGGGCTTGGTTTGACCATTGTTGACTCGCTGGTGCGCCTGCATGGCGGGGAATTCCATTTGATCAGTGAGAAGGGCCGGGGTACCACGGCCCGCGTCATTCTACCGCCCCGCTGCCTCTATCGCCCTGATCCACCTGCAAACGTAAAAGTTGATCTGCAGCTGAATGGCGCCAGCGCAGAGGCGCATTCCTAAAAATCCAGATACTCGGTGTCGATAGATTCCTGCGAAGTCTGCAAGGCGCGTTTTGCCGTGTCGTAGGAAAAGCCCGCGCGCGCTAAAACAGCCAACTCTTTATGGGCTGCCTTGTCATCGCTGAGGGGGCGTGATCGCCATGGACCAATCTTTTTGCGTCGGGCAAGGCGACGGGCCGCCGCCAGTTCGTGATCGTCTTCGTTCGCCGCCGCATCTATTCGGGCTAAAGCCTGGGTGATTTCTGCCGCTGCCAACCCTTTGAGCGATAGTTTTTGCTGGATCGCCTGTTTGGAAAGGCCTTGCCGGCGCAACGCGGCGACGCGCCCTTCGGCATAGACTTTGTCATCCAATAACCCCACTTCCTGGTAACGCAGGGCGATTTTATCGACCAGGGGGAGGAATTGATCGGGATCGTCGCCATGATGGGCGCAGCTCCGGCGAATTTTTCGCGTCAGAACATTTTTCAGATTTTGGGAGGAGGTAGCATAGCGTTGCAGATAGTAAAGGGCCGCATTTTCCAAATACCCGGCATCGATTTTGCGGGGTAGGCGGCGTTGGCGGCGATTGGGGCGTTTTTCGTCCATGACTTTTCTGCTAAGCTATCCCTATGGCTATTCGTATCAAAAAAGATGGGTCGCAACAATCAGGTCTGGTGGATGACAATGTCATTCAGCCTTTCCGCCTGGAAAAAACCAATGTCCGTGGGCGTATGGTGCGCTTGGGCGCGGTTTTGGGTGATATTATGGCGCGGCATAATTATCCCGCGCCGGTGTTATCGTTATTAAGCGAAGCGGTCAGTCTATGCCTCTTGTTGTCGGCGATGCTGAAATATGATGGCATTTTTTCGCTGCAAATAAAAGGCGACGGTCCAGTGCGGCTTTTGGTGGCCGATGTCACGACACGCGGCGAAGTGCGCGCCTACGCCGGGTTTGACGAGGCAGCAGTCAAAAAAGCCGCCAAGCGCAAGCAGGACATTGATCATCATTATTATCATTTGCTTGGTAAAAAGGGCTATATCGCCTTTACCGTCGATCAGGGTAATGCCGAGAGCCGCTATCAGGGGATTGTCGAACTCAAGGGCAGCTCGATGGTGGATGCGGTTTTGCATTACTTTACCCAGTCGGAGCAAATCCGCACCTCGTTCAAACTGGCCGTGCACCCGCAGGACGGCCATTGGCGGGCGGGCGGCATCATGATTCAGCAATTGCCTGAAGATAATACCGACATGGAAAAACCACCTGAAGTCAGTCTCGATGACTGGACCCGGGCTGCCATGTTGTTGGAGACGTGCACCGACGGTGAACTCCTGTCGCCGATGCTGGGCACAGCGGATATACTCTACCGCTTGTTCAACGAGGATGGCGTGCGTGTCTATTCGCCCACCCACGTGCGTTTTAAGTGCCGCTGTAGCGCCGAAAAGGTTGTCAATATCCTTCGAACCATTCCGCGCGCCGAAGTCGAAGAAATCTGCGACAAGGATGGTCATGTTTCGCTAAAGTGCGAATTCTGTAGCCAGGATTATATTTATACCAAACCCGATCTGGAGAGCGTCTATGCTGAACAATCCCATTAAAAATAAACTCTGCCGCTTTTTGCTGGTCGGAGTGGCGATGTTGCCCCTGATGGCTGCGCCAATGTTGTCGGGCTGCACCAATGCGCCCCCCATGACCCTCAATCAACCCGATCTGACGTTTGCGCAAATGCAGCCGATCGCCGTCAATGTCGCCAAAATAGAGGTTTTTGCGGAATACAAAGCCCCCATGGCTGGCCCTAATATCGAACATGAATTTCAAACGCCGCCGCTGGAGTCTGTACGACAGCTTTTGCAGACCAAGCTGACCCCCGCCGGCGATCGGCAGATTCTGCGCGCCTTTATCGATGACGCCTCGGTCCGCATGGATCGTCTGAAGATACGTGATGATTTTATGGGTACGTTTTACCGCGAGCCGGCGGAGCGCTATATCGGCCGTATCGCGGTGCGTTTTGAGCTGGTCAATGAAGATGCGCCGGATATCATCCTGGCCCGTGCGAACATCAGCAGTGATCGCAATAATTCGACGCTTGAGAATGCCTCACTGGCTGATCGCGATCAGGCTTATATGATGCTGACCGAATCCATGATGAATGACATCTACGAAGGTCTGCGTACCACCGTCAAACAAAGTTTTGGTTTGCCAGGGGGGTAAAGTCTTAGTTCCTCCAGAAACGCGGCACCAGTAACACCAAGGCCGTAAAGAACTCAAGGCGACCCAGCAGCATCGCTGCGCAGAGAAGACTGAGGGCAGTATTGTTCAAGGATGCATAGTTACCGGCTGGCCCTACGATCTCGCCAAGACCTGGACCGACGTTGCTGATGGAAGCGATGCTTGCGGTAAAGGCCGTGACGAAATCAAGCCCGGCCAGTTGCAAGGCCAGACCAAAGAAAATCCAGCTCATGATATAGACGAAGAAAAATCCGGCGATAGCGGCCTGTAGGCTAATATCGACGGGTTTCATATTATAGCGCACCTGAAAGATGCCGTGCGGCATCATCAGTTTATTGAGCTGTTGCTGCATCATCTTCCACAAAATTTGCAGACGAAAAACTTTGATCCCGCCCGAGGTGGAGCCTGAGCAACTGCCCAGGAAAGTAAGGAAAAATGCCATGCCGATCACAAAGGGACCCCAGGCGGTATAGTCGCCGCTGGCATAGCCGGTGGTGGTGATCAAGGTTGTCACCATAAAGGCAGACTTACGCAGCGCATCCAGAAAATAAAACTTATCGTTTAGAACCATATAAAGCGTGAGCGCCGCGACACAAAGCGTAAATAGCTTGAAGAAAGCGCGTACCTGACTATCGCGAAAAATTGCGCCGCTATCGCCTCGAACGAACTTGACGTATAAAACGAAGGGTAGGGCGCCGAGCAGCATAAAAATGATAGCTACAATTTCGATAGGTGCGCTTTGATAATGCCCGATTGACGCATTCTTTGTTGAAAGTCCCCCGGTGGCTAACGATGACATCGCATGGTTGAGCGAGTCAAAAACATTCATACCCGCGAAGTGGTAGGCAACCGTACCGATCAGGGTCAGGGCAATATAGATGAGCAGAATATAAATAGCGATCTGCGTGGCTGAGGGCAGTACTTTGTCAATTTCGCCAAAAGACTGAGTTTTATATATCTGCATACCCGAGATTTGTAGCAGCGGTAATACGGCCAAGGCGATGATCAGCACCCCAATACCGCCCACCCAGTTTAAAATAGACCGCCACAGCAAAATCCCGCGCGGCAAATTGTCAAGATCCGCGATGGCGGTGCCCCCGGTGGTGGTGATGCCCGAGGTTGCCTCGAACAGGGCGGCTGCAAAGCTGAGATCAAGGCTGGAAAAAAAGAACGGCAAAGCACCAAAGAAACACAAAATCACCCAAGAGGCGCAGGTCATTAAAAATGTTTCACGCAGCGACAGGGTGAATTTTTGCTGCTGCGTTGAGAACAGCAGGGCAAAGCCAAAAAAAGCGGTGACAATTTGGGCACTGGCAAAAACTTTCCAATCTTCGTTGCCGTCCGAGAAATCAATCAGCACGGGAAACAGCATGGCGGCCGAAAGGATCAGTAGAATAATGCCATTGATGAAAAAAATCGGTTTAAAGTTCATCGAACGAGCCCCTGAAATTGATGCGGCGTTTTAATTCAGCGCGCGGGTGTGGCCTGGCACGTCAAGCGAGAAGGCGGGAATAGCAATGGTATGTAGCGCCCCCGAGGCATCTTCCATGGCATAGCTGCCGACCATGATGCCGCTGGGGGTGGCGAGTGGGGTGCCGCTGGTATACTCAAACGTCTGGCCCGGTTTAAGAATAGGCTGCTCCCCAATCACGCCCGGACCTTTGACTTCCTGAGTGCGGCCATAGGCATCGGTGATTTTCCAGTAGCGCGTGCGCAGTTGCAGTGTCTGGTCGCTGTGATTTTCAATCGACACTGTATAGGACCAGACAAAGACATTTTTGTCCGGTATGGACTCAGTATCGAGGTAATTGGGCTCGACGGTGACGGTGACGTCATGCGTGGTTTTGCTATACATAGCTCTATCATAAACCCACCGCCGCAAAATGCAAAGCCGACAAAGAAAAACGGCCGAAACCTTTAAGGCTTCGGCCGTTTTCGTGTGTTTAGGTAGTCTACCTATTCGAGCGTGATCTGGGCGCGACGGTTGGCGGGTTCACGCACGTTATCCGGCGTTTGGACCAGCAGTTCGTTCTCGCCGCGTGCTTCGGTGCGGATAAGGCCAGCGGGTACGCCACGGGCGATCAGGCCCTGGCGAACCGAGTCAGAGCGACGCACCGACAGGCGGTCGTTGTAGTCGGTCGGACCCGAGGTATCGGTGTGGCCAACCAGAACAATACCGCGGATATCCTGACGGGCATTGACTTCCTGGGCGACGGCATCAAGCACGTCGTTGGCGCCCGAGGTGACGTCAAAGCGGTCCCAGTCAAAGAAGACAATGAACATTGCCTGTTCGACGGGTACGGGACCTTGATCGGGCACAGCGGCCACGGGCGGCATAAAGGTTTCAGGGGCAGGGGCTGGCGGTTGACGCTCGCCCACTACTGCTTGCAGCTCGCGCAGGGCCTGTTTGAACTGGCCTTTGCAGGGAACATCGGCGTTCCAGCTTTCTTCTTGCTGTTCCGCCCAACAGTCAAAGCGGGTTTGCGCAACCGCTGCCTTATCGGGGGCGATTTCGCGGCCGCCGGCTTCAAGCGCATCGACAAGTGCAGCGCGATCAGGTGTCATTTCGATGAGGTTGGCGTCGCTGAGATCCCAGTCGTCCAAGACTTCAGGCATCACGACAATACCGCTGGCAGCCGCCAGGCCTTTGCGTGCAAAGTGTAGCGCATCGGCGTAATCGAGCATCTGATTTTGTTCGTTATTCGCGTAACGGCGGTATTCCGTTGCCAGATTTTTGGTGAAGGCGGAACCGGTGGCTTGCGCTTTGTTCAGCGCATCGACCGTCGCATTGCTGGCAGCGCCGCTGCAAGCAGCAAGCAACAACAGGCCAGCGACGGCACATATTCTTTTGACCACGAACATCAAAATCTCCTCGGGCGGCTAACGATAAGCATATAGATAGAGAAAGGGGTTGCGCCGGAACCGACTCAACCTGCACTGACTTGTAGCACTTTTTAAGTAGTATCAAAAGGTTATTAATTTTGCATGACAGGTTTTTGTCACGGCTAGGGGGCTTGAGATCGCGCAGGGGCTTTGTTATGGTGCCCAGCACAAGATTGCGGGTGTAGCTCAGTGGTAGAGCGTTTGCTTCCCAAGCAAAATGTCGCGAGTTCAACCCTCGTCGCCCGCTCCATCTACCTGATTTTCCGTGACCGTTAAGAAAATTCTTGCATTATGGTCAGGATTTTATTACCTTGCGACGCACGATTGTTGCGGTAAGTCCCCTGAGCCGCTCTCGCAGTCATCCATAAAAACAAATAATAACAAGGAGATAGAATGGCTTCCGCGCATTCCCTGCATGGTATGAAAATCCTGATTCTGGTATCGAACGGCGTTGATGAAGGTTCGATGTCTAATATTCAACGTGAATTGCTGAAAACCGGTGCCACCATCAAGGCGGTCGGTATTGAGTCGGGCCTGGTGAACAGCTGGAACGCCAATGCCTGGGGTCTTTATTTCCCGATCGATCAAACCATGGGCACGACCCTTGGCTCTGATTTTGATTTTCTGGTGGTGCCCTCGGGCAGCCGCTCTATCCAAAAGCTGGCGGGCAACCCCCACAGCGAGCGCATCATTTCCAGCTTCGTCGAAGCGACCAAGCCGATGGCTTTCGTCGGTGACGCGGTTGAACTGCTGGCCAAAGTAGGTCTTGCCACCGGTTGGAATGTGGCTGGTCCCGAGCGTGTTAAAGACGCGATGGTGGCCGCAGGCGCCAATTGGACGGGTACGGACACCACCGCCCACAACATTTTGCTGACCGGTGAAGCGGTCGACCAGGTTGTTTTCGCGGGCGAAATCGCGGCGCATTTTGCTGGTAAAATCGAAGTCAAGGCAGCGGCATAATGAAAGCTGAAATCGAAACAGCAGTCGAGGAGATCAAAAGCTCCATCGGCCTGCTGAGGAGGCATCTTTGACTGGGACCGTGCCAACCATCGCCTGTCCGAGTTAAACGCCCTTTCCGAAGACCCCAAGCTGTGGGATAACCCCGACCGCGCACAAAAAATCATGCGCGAACGCACCCGTCTGGAAAGCCAGATTTCCGGCGTGCGCAAGCTTGAGAACGACCTGAACGACCAGGTCGAACTGATCGCCATGGCCGAGGCGGAAAACGACAATAGCCTGGTGGCTGAGGCCGAAAAAACCTTGCTGGCTATCAAAGAAGATGTACGCGCCCGCGAGCTGGAAAGCCTGTTGTCGGGCGAACTGGATGGCAATGATTGCTATTTGCAGGTCAACGCTGGCGCCGGTGGTACCGAGGCGCAGGATTGGGCAGGCATTATCTTTCGCATGTACATGCGCTGGGCCGAACAGCATGACTACAAAATCGCCCTGATGGATAAACAAGACGGCGAGGTGGCTGGCATTAAATCTGCTATTCTCGAAATCAAAGGCGAAAATGCTTATGGCTGGATGAAATCGGAAACGGGTGTCCATCGGCTGGTGCGGATATCGCCCTTCGACTCAAACGCCAGACGGCATACCAGCTTTTGCTCGGTCTCGATTACGCCGGTGATCGACGACGATATCGAGATTGTGGTTGAGGATAAAGACCTGCGCGTCGACGTTTACCGTGCCCAAGGGGCAGGGGGTCAGCACGTGAACAAAACGGAATCCGCGGTGCGCTTTACCCACTTGCCCACCGGTATTGTGGTGGCGTGCCAGTCGGAACGCTCTCAGATTCAAAACCGCGCTCAGGCGATGAAGCTTTTGAAAGCCAAGTTGTACGAACGTGAATTACAAATCCGCGACGCCGAAAAGCAAGCACGCGAAGACGCCAAGACCGACATCGGCTTTGGGCATCAGATCCGCTCCTACGTTTTGCATCCCTATCAGATGATCAAAGATCTGCGCACCGGGCACCAGACCTCGGACAGCCAGGGGGTTTTGGATGGTGATCTCGACCCTTTCCTGCAGGCAAGTCTGTCGTCTAAGCTTGAGAACGATGGAGGCACGCGGCAGGCCTTCGCGGATATCGACTAAGTAGGCGCGACGTTGAATTAATACGGAAATATTGACATGTCCCG
>JAIXUW010000195.1 GCA_027483355.1 Alphaproteobacteria bacterium | reverse complement strand
GGCTGCTTGGTCATGCCGTAATCTCCTGCTGGGTGATGCAATGAAACGAGCCGCCACCGGTTAAGACACTGCGTGCCGGCAAAGCGATGACGCGGTGCTGCGGAAACAGCTGGGCGAGACCTTCGCGCGCGGCCTCGGCGCTAGCGGTACCGTAGTGCGGCATCACGATGACCCCGTTATAGATGACATAGTTCATATGGCTTGCGGCCACCACTTCGCCGTCTTCGTCTGTGACAAGACCGGGGGATGGGATGGTTGAAACCTGCAGGCCCGCTTGTTTGAGAGACGCCGCGGCTGTTGCAAAAATAGCGGCATTGGGGTCTTCGGCGTTGGCCGCGTGCTGACACAGCGCGTGGCCTGGCGCCACGAAACGCGCCAGATTGTCGATATGGCCATCGGTATGGTCATTGATCAGCCCGCCATCCAGCCAGATGATTTTCTCAGCACCAAAGGTTTTGATAAGGCGGCTGGTGACCTCCGTCTCGGTAACGGGGCCGTTGCGGTTGGGGTTGAGCAGGCATTCACGGGTGGTGAGGATGCTGCCGGCGCCATCGAATTCTAAAGCGCCCCCCTCCAAAACATAGTCGTGTCGAATGATGGGTACACCCGCCGTTTCGGCGACCACGTCACCCACCGTATCGTCATGCGGCAGATCATATTTTCCGCCCCAGCCATTATTGAGAAAACGCAAAGCCTGTTTTTGTCCATCAACACGGGCAAAAATAGGGCCGGTGTCGCGCAGCCAGATATCGCCAAACCGGGCGGGCACCAGGGTTACATTGGCATGGTTGCACAAGTGCTGCGCCCGGGCCATGGCAGCAGTACCGTCGACCAAGACGGATACCGGCCCGGCTGTGGCCAGCGCATTGACCATATCGGCCACTTCTGCCTGGGCGCCCGGCAGGTTTTCCAGCCAAAGATCAGCTGCACTGGGAAAAGCGGTCCACAGTCTCTGCATAGTGTCCGCTTCGTGCGGGATGATAATCGGCAATGTCTTGGACATGATGGTTCCGCGAAAGAGGATAAGGGCGTCGCTCTCGGCATGCGCGACGGTTGCCAGCATTGCACAAACGCACCAATAACGGCAAGACCTAGAGGTAAGGGAGTGGATTGCGGTCGGGTAGAATTTCAACCCGTCCGTCACGCACGCGGGCATCGCGGTTTAGGGTGTCGGTATAGACCTGCCAGGGCAGATGGTAGTCTCCCTCACTCAGGCCGGCATTGAGGTACTGGCGGGTAAAGACATCGGCGGTATGACGCAGAATGCCGCGGCTGAGGCCATAGGCTTTTTGTTCAGTCATATAAAGTATGTCGTTTTCACCGGGGGGGCGGCCATGCAGGGCCCATTTGACCTCGGTTTTAATTTTTTCAAACTTGCTTTTCAGGGGCTGGCGCAGACGGTTATAGCCCGTATCCCAAGCTTTGTAGGCCTCGATCTCCGGTTCCACTTTACGATAGGGACGAATAAAAATGCGGGCAAGCGGATTATTGATTTCGGGGTCGTTCTCGGAGACGAGGTAGCCGACCAGCGTGCCAAAAGCGACCTCGCCGGGAATAAACATGAATTCTTTTTTATGCGGTGACAGGCAGCTTTGCCACGCGCGTCCCGTCGATGCCCGCGCGATGTCTTCGGGGTCGCGTGAAATCACCACCATCAGGCGGCCTAGGCGGCGACGCTCATCGGCCTGGAAATCAGCATCGAGTTTTTCTTCGCCGGCCTCGATGAGGAGTTTGCCGATTTTGAAAGTCTGTTTGCCATCGGTGGCCTGGCCCTCGTTATAATCGGCCAAGGCTAGGTGGCGCGTGGCCAGAAAAGCGGTGACCCGTTCCTCAATCGCGCGGCTGCCGTCATCCAACGGGCGCAGATAAAGCCGGCTGGCATCACCGAAAATGGCGGTCACAACGGCGACATCTTTTCTCTGCCGGGCTGCCGTATCGATGGCCGTGCGCTGATCGGGGTGGAAAAGGGGGCGTTGCAGGGCAGCTGCGGCAACAGCCAAAGACGCAGCGTCTAAATCGAAAAGCTGCTTTAAGCTGGTATTTGATACTTTCACGCGCGCCCGGTCGGCGGTCAGTAGGTATTCGAGTAAATCTTGCCGTCGGTCGGCAGGCGCGGCAGAGACGCGTGCGGCCATTCGCGCCAGATAGTTTTGCTGCATTTCGGCCACGGCTTGCTGCGACAAAATGATGCTGGCGGCTGTCATCAGAAAAGCCCCTCGCCTGGCATCACCCGATTATTCGCTTTCCGGGCGCTCTGTGGCATGACGCCGCCATCATAGACACCGTTTTTCAGACGATAGGCGCCGTCCTGCCCGTGGTTGAGGTGAGTGGCGCAAAAGTCGGCCACGACGGCTTCGAAAACGTCATGGCGCAGACCTACTTGCGGGCTGCACATATAAATAACTTCGGGTTGCTGCTTGTCAGCACCCTGATTGAACAGGCCGCGCAAACCCGTTGACCGTACATAGGGTAGAATACGTATACGCGCCAGGGGGGCAGTAATGTCCGGATCATCGTCTTTGATGATATAGGCGACGAGGGATTCTTTTTCGATATCACGCGGCACAGCCCCCCATTGCGTGTCTAATGCGGACAAGCAGGTATGCCAGTCGCGCCCGGTGGAAACGCGCGCGATGTCGCGGGGGTGGCGCGAAATAACCACGCGCAGATTGCGGTTGCGGGTGGGGTCATTCTCGAACTCTGTCTTAAGATAATCGGGCACCGGGTGTTTTTGCATCAGCTTGCCAATGCGCAAAGGCGTGGGCGCGTGCCCCCGCGCATGCCCCGCCGCATAATCGTGCATGACCAGGCCCAAGTTTTCCAGCCAGACCGTGACTTCTTGTTGCGTGGCGGAGATTATATCGGGTGGAAAGGTAAGGTACACACGACCCCCAGCGCCAAAGATTTTATCGAGGCGAGGTGAGGGTGGGCGGGCTTGAGTGGCGGCGGCAATTTCTTCTTCCTGACGCGGTGTGAACAGACGTTTTGTCTGTTCGGCCGCGAAGAGTTCTGCCAGTTCAGCCGAACCATTTTTGGCAGCGGCGGTGATGTCGGCGATGCCCTGCTTTTTAAGCGATCCCAGGCGACAGCGTGTGCGCAGAATATCCAGCACCAACGGGCGCAGATCATCGCCACCACGGGCCTGCTGCAGAATTTTTTGGGCCGTATCATCCAGGCGCGCCGCGAAGCGCGCCTGCATATCGCGTAGGTCGGTGATCATGGGGCGGGTTGGCGGGGTAGCACGCGTCATGCGGGGGCTGTCTCCTCCGCCAGTTGTACGCCTATCAGGATTTCTGCGGCGAGATCCGTATCCTGCGCCAAATGATCAAGGCAGGCGATCAGATCGGCAACGGCGGCATCAAGATTTTCCGAGCCACCCGACATCCGCCGGTCGGTATCGGTCAGGAAGATTGTCCAATCGACCGCGCCCTCGAATAACATGGTGTCGCCATATTCCCGCAGGCGCGCCAGTTCGTCGCGTTTTGCCCCCAGCGCGCCCGGCGTAAAGGCTGCCTGTACCCTGGCCAGGGTCGCATCCGGGCTGGTATCAAGGGCAGGTTGAGACATGGTGCGACCTCCTAAGAATGTGCCATAATAATACAACAGGATGCTTAATGCTTTGCTAAATTTAAATATATCAATATGTTATGATTGTAATAGACAAGGCGATGCCGCCTTCTTATGATCGCGCCTGTCATGTGGACTGAACTCATCATTTTGGCGGCCCTTTTGCTTTTGAACGGCTTTTTTGCCATGTCAGAGCTGGCGGTCGTCTCGGCCAGTAAGCCGCTGTTGCGGCAATTGGCGCAAAAAGGCTCGCGTCGCGCGACGATTGCACTCCATCTGGCGGAAAACCCCGGCCGTTTTCTTTCAACCGTTCAGGTCGGTATCACCCTGGTGGGTATTGTCGCCGGTGCCTATGGGGGCGCGCGTCTTTCCGATGACCTAGTGGTGCCCTTGCGCGAGATTGCTCTTGTCGCCCCTTATGCCGAGCCCCTTTCGGTGGCCTTGGTTATTGCCCTTATCACTTATTTTTCAGTGGTGGCAGGCGAATTGATCCCCAAACAACTTGCATTAAATAACGCGGAAAACCTGGCTCTTTGGGCGGCGCCCCCTATGTATATGCTGTCGCGTGTGGCAACGCCGGTGGTGGCGCTGTTGGAATTTTCGGCGTCTGGCTTTTTGCGCTTGTTGCGCATACGCCCGCAAGACGACAGCATGACGGAAACGGAAATCCGTGCCGTCATTGCCGAAGGTGTGGCATCTGGCGCCATTGAGGCCGAAGAGCAGCACGTGATCCAGCGCGTTATTCGGCTGGGCGACCGCGACGTGACGTCGATCATGACGCACCGGAGCGAAGTGACCGCCCTGGATGTGAACGACGACTTGGCGACGGTATTGAACAAGGTCAAAGCCTCCAATCACTCGCGTCTGCCCGTCATTGATGGCGACATCACGCGGGTGATCGGCATTGTGCGCGCCAAAGAACTGCTGCGCGTAGGGGCGACGCCCTCGTCCTTTCAGGTGCGTGACTATATGAAAGAGATCACGTTTGTCTCGGACACGACCACTTGCCTCGATGCCCTGCAGCGCTTTCGTAACGAACATGTTAGCGTGGCCGCCGTCATCGACGAATATGGCGCCTTTGAAGGCTTGTTTACGCAGGCCGATTTGTTAGAAGCGGTGGTGGGTATCATGCGCTCCAATTATGACGCGCAGGAAGACCCGCTGATCGTGCAGCGCGAAGACGGTTCCTGGCTGGTCGATGGCCTGACGCCGGTGGACGAGGTCAGCATGGCGCTTGATATCGACGGTCTCGATAGCTCGGGTGACTATCAGACCATCGCCGGCTTTATGCTGAGCCAGCTGAAGACCGGGCCCATGACCGGCGCGGTGATTGAATTTGCGGATTGCCGTTTTGAAATTGTTGATATGGACCGCCATCGCATCGACAAGCTGTTGATCACCCGCCAGCAACCAACCGGCGACGAGGATATAGGCGCATGAGCTTTAACCTGATTGCCCTGATCAAATCGGCCGGCTATCTCGGCGTCTGGGGCACGATTTTTGCCGAGACGGGCCTTTTGTTCGGCGTCTTCTTGCCTGGTGATATGCTGCTCTTCGCGGTGGGCGTTTTAGCCGCCCAAGGCACTTTCGATTTGGTCACGGTCATATCGGGCTGCTTTATCGCCGCCGTATTGGGTAATATTGTCGGCTATGAAATTGGCGCGCGTCTGGGTTTACCCTTTTTGCAAAAACACACGCTGCGCTATGTCACGCCGGCGCACCTGGAAAAAACCCAAAGCTTCTTTACCCGCTATGGCCGGAGCAGCGTGGTGCTGGCGCGTTTTATCCCCATCGCCCGGACATTGGCGCCGTTTTTGGCCGGGGTCAGCCGTATGGATTATAAAGTTTTCGTGGCCTATTCATTTATCGGCGGCGCCCTGTGGGCGGTGGGTCTGCCGGTGGCCGGCTATTACCTGGCCAATCAGGTGCCGCATGAATTGGTCGATTATATTCTTTTGCCGATCGTCTTTTTAATTTGCGGATTTATTTTCTGGTCGGCGCGCCGCAAGCGCAATTCATCCCCGCAATAAAAAAATTTAGCCGGGTTCCAGCATAGCATAGCCAAAAGCGGTGAATTCTTCATGGAAGAGTTCATTTATGCGGGCGATGTGGCGCGGTGCCAGGACTTGATGTAAATCGAGATTATTCGACATCAGGCCTTTTTTGGCATGTGGCAACGTCAGATCGGCGGGTAGGCCCAGTTTTTCTTTCAGTGCCGCGAAATCGGCCTGTATATTTTCGTAGCGCAGGATGGTCTGTACCCCAAGGCGACCGTCGGGCAATTTGTATTTGCCAATATTAAGAACATCGGTAAAGCCGCGGCCTTCCAAATGGCGATCGAGGAAATCAGGTAGGGCCGCCGGGTCTGCTTTCATTTCGCCGCCACCCCGGTATTTTTTCAGTGATAAATGCAT
Organism: Alphaproteobacteria bacterium; assembly: GCA_027483355.1. Lineage (GTDB taxonomy): Bacteria > Pseudomonadota > Alphaproteobacteria > Micavibrionales > UBA2020 > JAEXMB01. The sequence continues at coordinate 3,041 of JAIXUW010000195.1, read as the reverse complement.
ATTGGCCCAAGAGATCACTTTGCGGTAAGGGCAGCGTTCAATACAAAACACCGTATAGTCGGCGGGCAGAGGACCATAAGCGGCAATAACTTCCGCCAGACCCATATGATTATAAAAGGTGCCCGCCGGAATGCGCGTCTTGCGCAACCGCCGCCGTGCCAGCCACGGCCAGAGATGGTTGAGGGGGCTGGCATCCAGCCGCCGCAAGCGTTCCAGATGGGCTTGCTCGGCGGCAGGATGGGGGGAATAGTTGCGCGCGCCCTGGCCCATTTTCAATCGGGCAATCTCGTCAACCGGGGTGATGGGTGTCACGATATCCTGTGCCCCGCAAATCGACGAGAGGGCCATTTCGACGCTTGTCCCCGCAACTTTAACGCCTTTGATAAAGGTAAAGTTCCATTGATGCGAAATAATCATGATGAATACTTTCCGGCGGTGTCTTGCGGTCGCGCGGCTCGCATGGTACCAAAAAAGTCGCCTTTACGAAGGCAAAAAAGATGCGCTTGATGAAAATGAACGGGGTTCTCGATGACCACTGAGTTATTAGATGAAAGACTGCCCACCCGTGGCCTCAAATTCTATTCGCCGCTGACGCTGGGGCTGGAGATGCTGGCGCGTCCCTTTTTGCCGCGAAAGCCCCACATTCTGATACCCTGCATGATGAAATCGGGTTCGACGTTTTTGGCCCATGCACTGGCGGCCCACGCTGGTCTGCGGCGCTGCCGTTTGACCCCGGCCTGGACAGCGCGCGAACAGGAGTTGTGCGAGCTGCGTTTATCGCGTTATCACCATACGGCCTATGTCGCTCAACATCACCTTAAGTACAGCACCTGGACGCAAGAACTCATACGCCGCTATCGTCTGACTCCCGTGGTGCTGGTGCGTAATCTTTTTGACGTGACAGTATCGCTGCGCGATCACATTCGCGCCGATACGCTGGTTAACCCCATTGCCTGGTTCACGCCGCATCACTTGCAACTTTCTGATGCTGAGCTTGAAGATGCGATTGCCCAACTGGCCATGCCTTGGTTTGTCAGCTTCTATGCGGGTTGGCGTCAGGCGCCCAATGCTTTGATGGTACGCTATGAAGATATAATTGCCGAACCCGATGCCGTGATGGCGCGTATCCTGGACCATGCCCAAATCGCGACCTCGCCTGAAAAAATTGCGACGGCCTTAGCCTTGGCGCGCGGTGGGCAGACCCGAATGAATAAAGGTGTAGCGGGGCGCGGTGCGGCCCTGGCACCCCAGACCAAGCAGCGTATTTTAGATATGCTGGCGCTCTACCCAGAATTCGCCAAAGACCCCTTCGTGACCGATATGCGCGACACCTGACATTTTAACAAGGACGCGGCAATATCGGCTGCCTGCTGGCGCAATTCGGGCACGGCCGTGGTCTCCAGCCGCGCCCCTATCGCCAAGGGGCCAATCGCGTAAAGGCCTGGCTGTCCTGTCATCTGCAGGTCATCGTCAACCGCAGCGCCCCAGCCGGTTGGATGTGGCTGCATCAATCCTGTATCTATCATGCCCGTTAAAAGGGGTGCATGGCCGCGGCGCAGGTCGTAGCCGGGGCCACGACAATCAAGCGCATAAGCGCAACGCAGGACGTCATTGCCACTGCTTATATCAACATGATCGTGCTGGGCGGTCACATGCACGGGTCCTTGGCGCAATATCAGGGTGCCGCCAGCAATTTCAGCCTCAATAACCACAGCAATAAGAGGGGCCATACGGTGACGATGTATATTCCAGCGCGTGAAGTGCCGCGATAAAAACCGACGACGATCACCGGGGGAAAGGCTTTGCCAAAGCTGCACCAGATGCGGTCGCCATTGGTCTATCACCGCCTGCCAGTGATGAGCGCGCGCTTCACGCCGAAAAGCTTTTAATAATTTAGATAATGTCTGGGGCGCCGCGATGAATGCGGTGGCTTCACTTATATAGGGGCTTTGCGGTACGTCATGGGGTAGGGGCAGCCGCGCACTGCGTGAAAGACCGATAATTTTGCCTTTATATCCGGCATCCCGAAGACTGATCACCATATCAATCATGGTAAGCCCGGTGCCGATCATTGCCACTGGCCCCTTCGATGCGGCAAGGGCTGTCATATCTGCCCGCCACACCTGTTGGATAAATCGTGCCGCTGTAGGAGTCGCGGCACTCTGGGGCAGATTGCCCAGCGCCAGCAGACATTGCGCTGCGGTTATGGTCGCGCTGTTATCCAATTTAATCTGGTACCGGCCCTCTATGCGCTTAAGTTCATGGGCGCCGCTTTTTATATGTTGAAGGGTTATGCCCCGTGTTTCTGCCTGTGCTTGCGCGTCTTGCCAGAGCGTATCAAGATAACGCGCGTAAAGAGCGCGGGGCGCAAAGTCTACCCCTTGCCACGCGACGCACGGCATATCGAGTTCCGCAGCAGCGGCCTGACCACTTTGACTGTTCAGCCAGTCAAGAAAATGGCGAGGCAGGGCGGGCAGCGCACTCATATTTTTTGCGCGCACATTCAGGAGGTGGTGCGGGTTGGTGGTGCTATAGGCCAGGCCGCGGCCAGGCGTACCACTCGGTTCAATCAATGCAATCTTCAGGGGTGTCGCGGCCGTCGTGACCAAATGATAGGCCGTCATCATACCGGAAAAACCACCGCCAATAATGGCAATATCGCAAGACGCCGGAGTCATACGTCGTCCTGCTCGTCGCAGCGCGATTTCTGGCGTCTTGCCTGCATATCCGCATAGAGACGGCAGACGTAATCACTAGCGGTTCTTTCGCACAAAAAAGGCAGTAAGCCATGTAAAACCAGGCAGAATGCATAGAAAACCATCTGGCCCCCGGTCTTCAGAGAATAGCCTAGATGCCGAAAGTAGCATTCACCGACACGGCCGGGATGATCTTTGAAATACCGGTGAAACCAGCCGCTATATTTTGATGTGTTATCCTGCAAGGGCGTCTCCTTGATGTTCTGTGCTTGCTAATGGGTGTCCCTTTGATAAATCAGCCAGGCTCTGTTGATCCAGCACCGCCGCGATTTCGTCGCGCACGCG
>JAIXUW010000301.1 GCA_027483355.1 Alphaproteobacteria bacterium | reverse complement strand
TGATATCATCCAGTTCCGACTGACCCCCACCCATGTAAGTTACGCCAACAGCCTTCGCCGGGCGATGATTACTGAGGTAGAGACGGTTGCCTTTCGCGCAGATATTCAAGAGAATGGTTCAACTATGGATATCAGCATTACGCGAAACAGTACGCCAATGAGCAATGAGATGCTTGCGCATCGGATTGGTCTTATTCCCATCTATATTGCAAACCCTCTCGACTGGAATCCAGATAAGTATAGCTTTCGACTCGACATCACGAATCAGAGCGGTGACCCGCGAGATGTCACTGCGGCCGATATTGAGGTCTACGAGTCACGGGAAGCCGGTGAGGAGCCTGTCCGGCTGGACAACAAGCAGTTCTTCCGTCCCGCTGCAGTCACACGTTCGGCCAGCAATCCGGAGGGCGACACAGTTCTGCTAACTGTGCTAAAGGGGCGTGTAGCTGGACAGGAGCCTGAGTCGCTGACATTCACGGCAAAAGCTACAGTTGGCACTGGGCGTCAGAATGCGCGATTCATGCCTGTGACTTCTCGCTGCGCATACGGATACACGCTTGACGATGATGCTGACCGGCAGCGCGAGTTCTTCACGCGCTGGCTACAGACGACAAAGAAGGTGGATTCCGCGGAGCTGGAGGCGCATCCTGAAAAGAAGGCTGCACTGGAGCGCGAGTTCAAGACGATGGAGATTCAGCGGTGCTACAAGGTCGATGCGCGCGGAGAGCCGAACAGCTTCGACTTCACTGTGGAGTCTGTCGGCGTGCTCAGCCCCCGTTACGTGGTGAAGCGAGCGCTAGAGGTTCTGAAGAACAAGGTGCTACGGTTCGCATCCATTGACAGCGGTGACCTGCCCGAGACGCTACGTGTGATTCCTGCGGATGCGCGAATGAAGGGGTTTGATTTCATCTTTACGGGTGAGGACCACACACTCGGCAATCTACTTCAGAGCTGGATGGACCAGAACATGATGGATAGTGGTGAGATTACCTTCGTAGGCTACAAGGTCCCGCATCCTCTACGCGATGAAATGGTCCTACGTGTGGGTGTAGAATCTGGAAAGGATACAGATGCCCGCGCTGCGGTGGCAAAGACCTGTCGTGAGGTGGCACAGATGTTCAATACATGGGGGGCTGGATGGGCAGCTGTGGCAGGGGTTTGAATTCCCACAGCTTAACAGGAGATGGAGGGTGGTATCCACATCTATTGCATCAATTTGAAACACCGCGGTGACCGGTGGGAACGTTTTTCCAAGCAGCCCGAGCTGGGTAAACTCATGCAACAATATACGTTTGAACGCTTTGAGGCAATTAACGGGGCTACACTTGATATACAGAAAGATGAGCGCATTTCGCTGCGAACTAAGAGGAATATTAAAGAGCATATCCGACGTGACCACGAGGAGCTTGACTCTGCGGGTGGTGTTGGCTGCTATCTGAGTCACACAACTGTCTGGAAGATGTTTCTCGAGCGCCCTGAGGCCTATGCTATTATTTTTGAAGACGATGCGATTCTGGAGGAGGGCTTCGCAGACTCCTTTCAGAGGGCTCTAAAGGATGCCACACTGCTGCCGCAGATTCCTGATGTATGGTTCTTTTCACGACCCGAGTCATGGTATTATGAAGTGAAGGGCAAGCCGAATCCGTTGACCGTTCCGACACAGAATCTTGGCCCATGGACAACAAAAACCTGCGCCCTCTTTTCAGGCTATCTGATTACAAAAAAGGGGGCGGAGAAACTTCTGGAGACGGCCTTTCCGCTCGATATGCATGTAGACCAATATACATGCTTAAATGCAGACCTGAAGCGTATTTTCTCCGTGAGCCATCGCAATGTGGAAGTCCGCCAGGCCTCTATTAAACAGATGGATTCTGACATTCGTGTTGCTACCGATTGTCATATTTGTAACATTCCAACGAACTACGAGAAACGTGGAATGATTGTTGTAAGTCTGCCAGCCCTTGTGCTCGGCCTCGGTGCCACGTGGGTGCTTTGGCGCCTCAGCACAACGGGAAGTATTTTTGGAGGGTTGCGGCGACGTTAGACCACTGCGAAAGTATACACACTAAAAAGGGAATGGATCCCATTACCTTTTTTGTGCCTCTTGTTGCCGCATTTGGTTCAACTGTGGGGCTTATTATTACAAGCTGTTGTCTTTGTCAGCTGCGCCGGCGGGTCCGCGACCTCGAAACGCGCCCCATCCCCGTTCACGGGCATGTGGCTATTCCGGTGCCACCTGAGTATATTTCCATGGTTGGCGACCTTGAGTTTGGTCGCCGCTACCAGCCACCCACCCCACTGCCTAGTGCGCCACCTGCGTGGCATCCACCTCCCCCTCCTCAGGACCCTCGCCCCCTGTAGAGCCCTCCTCCGCAGCCGCCGGCGCGGCCACCGGCACATACTCAGCAGCCTCCAGCAGACGACGCTTCTCAAAGTCGCGCATGTCATTCACGACCTTGATGGCGTTCTGGAGGCGAACCTTGAACCCCTTCGCCCGCAGGCTATCACGCCACAGGACGTGGAGCTGAAACACCGCCGTGCGATAGGCCTCAGGGAGCTCCTTGAACGCAACCGCATGCGCCTTGTGGCAATCCGCATACGCCGTCAGGACATCCTTCGTGCGCGCCCGCAGCGTCTCCTCCAGCTTCCAGAAGGCCTCCCGATCCTCACCATAGTGCTTCAGATACTCCATCACCTTCCCATCCGCACGCAGACGCAGGAAACGGTCGGGCACAGTGGCCTCCGAGCCGCGCAGCTCACGCAGCATCTGGTAGGTCTCCGACCGCAGGCGCCAACGACCGCCATTGCCATCCTTGAATACCAGACCCTGCCACGTCCAGCCACGCTGCACCGCCGTCTTACGCAACAGGTCCGTAACCTCCGCCTCGCTGCGGAACATGCGCAGGGGATAAGAGGCAACCTGGAGGCGGCTCAGGGCCTTCGGCCACGCGGAGGGCGCCTCCCACAGCGTCACCGTGCCATCCTCCGCCACCGTACCCATCTGGACGCAATACACCGCAGGCACCTTCACACGCTGCACCACACGGTGCGCAGGGTGCTGCACGACGAAGCTGGCAAACACGGCCGTCGCATCCGCCGCACCGTCC
>JAIXUW010000137.1 GCA_027483355.1 Alphaproteobacteria bacterium | reverse complement strand
GATATCTGGGAGGTGATTGATGCCGCCAAGACCAAGCCCTTTGGCTATATGCCGTTTTATCCCGGCCCCGGTTTGGGCGGGCATTGCATCCCCATCGATCCGTTTTACCTGACCTGGAAGGCACGCGAACATGGCGTTGCCACGCGCTTTATTGAGCTGGCGGGCGAGATCAACGTCGCTATGCCGCGTTACGTGGTCACCCGTTTGGCCGAGAGCCTCGATATGCGCTTTGGTAAAGGCCTCAAGGGTGCCAAGATTTTGATCATCGGTGTCGCCTACAAGAAAAACGTCGCCGACGAGCGTGAAAGCCCCGCCTATACCATCATGGAAATGCTGCAAGAACGCCAGGCCGTGGTGAGCTTCCACGACCCGCATGTGGCGGTGGTGCCGAAAAAACGCGAACACCCGCAATTTACCGGTTTGCAGAGCCAAGCGCTCACCCCGGCCACTATCGCCGCGGCCGATGCGGTGATGATTGTCACCGACCATGACGGCATTGATTATGCGGCGCTGGCGCAACACGCCAAGCTGGTGGTCGATACGCGCAATGCACTGGCGGGGGTGGCGGACCGTGGGAATATTGTGAAGGCCTGATTTAAAGGGTTCTCCGCGAAGCGCCCATAAGCTGGGGGTGTGCGTCATTCAGCATCGCTTGCTTGCCATCCGCGGCGCGGCGGATTAGACTTGGCAGGGCAAATCAGGGGAGAACCGTTCGATGCTTGGCAAAGATAAAAAAGAAGCGCGGCCCGTTGGCGCCACTGATAAACTGAAACGCGCGCAAAAACTGAAAGCCATGGGCTATTTCGACACGCTCAATCCCGCCCAGCAAGGCGGCACCGAGGCGCGCTGGCAATCGACACTGGCCATTTTTGTGCTGGCGTTGATCTTGGCCTGGCTGTTGACCGACGGGCCGATCCGGGCGGGGCGGCTGGATGACACAGGTATTGCCCTGCTCGATGGCATCGTCTTTTCGCCGACCACGCCGACGCTGTTGGGCGTGCCTCTGGCCGACTTTGCGCTGATCTTGCTGATCCGCGGATTGCTGATTTGGGGTGCTGCGGGTTTTCTACCGCTGGTCTCGTGGCTATGGGCCGAAATCATCGACCGCCCCCTGATGAACGCCTATCGCACCGTTTGGGGCGTGACGCTGGGGCTGGCGGTGATCGCTCTTGGCCTGAAGCCTGTGTTTGCGATGATTGGCAGCAACTTTGCGATCTTGCTGAAGTAAGCGCCCCGCTAAACCCTCTCCCTTTGGGTAAGGGTACTTTACCTATGCGAGCGTGGGGGCATTGACCTCACTCTCCATGATGCCGCAGGTCAATTTTCAGAGGTTTAACCTACAATCGCGGTGTATTGACACCGATCAACACGCGCGGCGGTGCCGAGCGCCTTAGACTTATGGGCCAATCGGTGAGTAGCGGCGCGTTGAAGACCTTGAGCGTGGGCGCTGTTTCAAAGCACCCTTTGCCCATTTCGGTAAGGGCCGGTAGATCAAGGCTTTCGAGGGCATAGACATTCTGAAAGCATTCACGCCCCATGGTGACGAGACTGGATAAATTTGCGTATGCCAGGGCGGCAGCGTAAGAAAAACACCCCTTCCCCATGGTGGTGAGTGACGGCATTGCCAGCTGTGTGAGATAGGTTACTTGTTGAAAGCACCCGTTGCCCATTGTGGTAAGGGCGGGTAAGTCTATACCTCTCAAAGCAGAATCGTGCCTGAAGCAATACTCGCCCATGGTGGTCAGCGCGGGCGCTGTAAACCCGATCAAACCGGGGGCGTTCTGCAGACAGCGCTCGCCCATCGTCGTGAGGCCCAGAAAATGTGCTTCTGTCAGCCGAGGGGCATAGCCCAGGCAGTGATCACCCATCATGGTCAGGGCGGGGAGGGCGAGGGTTATAATGGCGGAGTCTTCAGCACCGATCAGCGCGATCCCATTGAGGGTGAGGTTGCCATCCTGCACCGTCAGGCCCTTGTTGCCGCCATAGGCGCGGTTGAAATCATCAGGAAAGCTGTCATTTGATGTCGGGTCAATATTGCGCAGCGTTTTGGTTTTATTATCAAACAAAAGCCGGTCAAACAACGCGTCACCGGCGGCCCGATCAACCGTATGCATGACCCCGTCTTTGGCCCAGGCCTGATCGCCGTAGTAAATGTTGTTGCTCTCAAAGTTATACTTAAAAAGCTGCCCGTTCATCAGCACATAGCCTTGCGGCAGAGCGGATTTCGGTGCCTCAAAGTCAACCTGGAAATGCGCCTTCAGTGCGGCGGACAAGCCGTCGATGATATTGTCCGGGTTGCTGTCAAAGGTGTGGTCGCAATGTTCGACCGTGTGGTTATAGCGGTTTTTGATGCTGATAAAGCCGCCGCCCTTTTTAATTTGGATCGAGATAACCGAAGTGCCGTAGGCGTCTTGCCGCTCTGCCTTGCCGTTGAAATCTTCGCGGCGAATTTTATCGACGTCTTTTTTCACTGCATGAATGATGTGATAGTTCTGATAGCGCGCGGCATCGTTAAAGGTGCAGAGCAGCTCGCCCGGTGCAAAATAGGAGGCGATGCTGTTTTGCTTTTCCAGTGTATCGGCATGAAAGGCGTCGTAGCCGGCTTGATCCAGTAGCACGAAGGGATCGAGGATGGGGGCGGCGGTGGGCTTGTCATCGTTCGATGCCAGGAGGCTCATCAGATAGGGCAGCAGCGGCTCCGCGTCGCGCCCGGCATGGCGGACCATCTCGGCGAGACCGTCGATCTGCAGCAGGCCGCTGTGATAGTTGCGCAGCGTTTGCGCGAAACGCTCGCCGTTGTGCCGCTTGATCTTTTTATAGACGTCGTTGGTCATGCCTTGTCCGTTGTCTGAAATGGGAATAGTTTAATACGCGTTGTTTATTATGTCAATTAAAACGACATTTTATTTCCAAAACAAGGGCTTAAAACCCCTTTGCGCGGCCCTGGGGCTGCGCCATACTCAGTGTCTCCATAACCAGACCACATAAACGCCCAAGGGATCACAAAGCTTATAGTCAATTTGAGCATAATGGTGTATCAAGGACCAAGATCCCGTATCAAGCCGCACCCGCTGTTTCCTTTTCATCAGGAGAGACTGCCATGACGAAGCCCGCCCCCCAGACCACCCCCGCCACCGCTGGTCGCAAAGTTGTTATCGCCGGTTACGTGCGCTCGCCCTTTACGCTGGCCAACAAAGGCGACCTGAAAGACACCCGCGCCGATGAAATTACCGCGCAAGTCGTGCGTGGCCTGATTGCCAAGACCGGCGTTGATGCCAATCTGATTGATGATCTGAAACTGGGCTGCGCCATGCCCGAGGGTGAACAAGGTTTGAACCTCGCCCGCAACGTGGTGCTGCACGCCGAGTTACCGGAGCATATTGGCGGTGTGACCATGAACCGCTTTTGCGGCTCGTCGATGCAGGCGGTGCATGACGCGGCCGGTGCCATTGCCATGGGCATGGCCGATGCGGTCATCTGCGCCGGTGTCGAGAGCATGAGCCGCGTGCCAATGGGCGGTTTCAACCCGCAGCCGAATCCTGAGCTTTACGCCAAAAACCCCGGTGCCTATATGGGTATGGGCGAGACGGCCGAGAATGTGGCCACCCGCTTTAACGTCAGCCGCGCCGAACAGGAAGCCTTTGCACTGCGTTCGCAGTTCAAAACGGCAGCGGCCAAAAAAGCCGGCAAGTTTGATGCCGAAATTGTGCCCATCACCACCCGCAAAGGCGTGGTCAAAGATGACGGCTGCCCCCGACCCGATTCCACGGCTGAGGGTTTGGCGAAACTGAAGCCTGCCTTTAAACAGGATGGCAGCGTCACCGCCGCCACGGCATCGCCCATCACCGATGGGGCGGCCGCAGTCCTGGTGTGTTCCGAAGAATTCGCGCTGAAACATGGCCTGACGATCATGGCCGAGGTGGCGTCTTTTGCTGTGGCCGGTTGCGACCCCACCATTATGGGGATGGGCCCGGTCGAGGCGTCGCGCAAGGCACTGGCGAAAGCGGGCCTGAGCGTGGCCGACATCGATATCGTCGAGCTGAACGAGGCCTTCAGCAGCCAGGCTTTGGCTTGCATGAAAGAATTGGGTGTTGATGAAGCCAAGGTCAACCTGCATGGCGGCGCCATTTCGCTGGGCCACCCGCTGGGGGCCACGGGGGCGCGCATCACCGGCAAGGCGGCAGCGCTTTTGCAAGAAGAAGGCAAAAATTACGCGCTGGTGACGCAATGCATCGGTGGCGGGCAAGGGATTGCCACGGTTTTGAAAAAGCCATCCGCCCAACCCAAGCCATAAGATAAAAATTTTAATCGTCCCGGACGAGGAGAGAGACCATGACCATTCAAAAAGTTGCCGTGATCGGTGCCGGTGTGATGGGGGCGGGGATTGCCGCCCAGCTGGCCAATGCCGGTTTTGAGGTAGAGCTGCTGGACCGCGTCGACGACAAGCGTTTCCCCAATGACCGTGATGGCGGCGCCAAAAGCGCCATCGAGGCTTTGCTGAAAAACAAACCGGCTGCCTTTATGCACAAGCGCAATGCGAAAAAACTGCGCCCCGGCAATACGTCGGACCACCTTGATCGTCTCAAAGACGTCGATTTGATCATCGAGGCGGTTTTTGAAGACCCCAAGGTGAAATTCGATATCTTTCAAAAGATTGATCAGCACCGCAAACCCGGCTCGATCGTGGCATCGAACACCTCGACCATTCCGTTGCAAGATCTGGTGGCGGGGCAATCGGATGCCTTTAAAAAGAATTTCGTCATCACCCACTTCTTCAACCCGCCGCGTTATATGCCGCTGTTGGAATTGATCACCTCGGTCGATAACGATCCGGCGGTGGTGGAGAGCCTCACCCGCTTCATGGATGAAAAGCTGGGCAAGACGGTGGTGCGCACCAATGACACGCCGGGCTTTATTGCCAACCGCATCGGCACCTTCTGGATTCAAGCGGCCATCAACGGCGCACATGACTTTGGCCTGACGGTTGAAGAGGCGGACGCCCTGATCAACAAACCGATGGGCGTGCCCAAGACCGGTATCTTTGGTCTGGTCGATCTGGTGGGTCTGGACCTGATGCCGAAAATCTCGGCCAGTCTTTTGTCGAAACTGCCAGCCGATGACGGCTATGCGAAAATTCATCGCGACTATCCGGTCATCAACCAGATGATCAAGGACGGCTATACCGGCCGCAAGGGCAAGGGCGGTTTCTATCGCCTGGGCCCCAACAAGGAAAAACTAGCGGTTGATTTGACCACGGGTGCCGAGCGCCCCGAAGTCAAACGCCCGAAACTGGCAGCGCTTGATGCTGCCAAAAAAGGCGGTTTGAAAGCGCTGCTCAATTCCAAAGACAAGGGCGGCGACTACGCCTGGTCGGTTTTGAGCCAGACGTTGGTCTATGCGGCCGAACACGCCCATACCATCGCCAACGATATTCAGTCGGTCGATGACGCCATGAAGCTGGGGTACAATTGGAAATTCGGCCCGTTTGAATTGATCGACAAGCTGGGCGTTGATTACGTGACCAAGCGTCTGGAGGCCGAAGGTCGTGCCGTACCGGCACTCTTGAAAACGGCAGCCGGCAAGACGTTCTATCGCGTGGATAAAGGTCAGTTGCAATACCTGCAACAAGACGGCAGCTATACCAACGTGGTGCGCGCACCGGGTGTGGTGTTGTTGTCGGATATCAAGCGTGCCTCCAAGCCGGTCGCGTCAAATTACAAAAAGATTGGCCCGATGGAATTGGGCGCTAACCTGTGGGATGTGGGCGACGGCGTCTTGTGCCTGGAGTTCGCCTCGACTGGAAATTCGCTGGAATTCCTGTCGATGAACATGATCAACAAAGCTTGCGATCTGATTGGCGATGGCAAGGGCAAATATAAAGCGCTGGTCATTCATAACGAGGGTGACAACTTCTCGGTCGGTGCCAATTTGAAAATGGCGGTCTGGGCCATTCAGGCCAAGCAATTCTGGGTCGTCAACAAACTGGTCAAGGGCGGCCAGGACACCATGAAGCGTTTGAAATATGCACCTTTCCCGGTCGTTTCTGCCCCCTCGGGCATGGCGCTGGGTGGCGGTTGTGAAGTTTTGATGCACTCAGCCCATGTGCAGGCCCATGCCGAGACCTATGCGGGTCTGGTTGAAGTGGGCGTGGGGCTGTTGCCCGCCTGGGGCGGCACCACCGAGCTGGTGACCCGCGCCAAGCAGAACAAAAAACTCCCCAACGGCCCGATGCCGGCGGTGGCGACGGCGTTCGAGACCATCTCGACCGCCAAAGTCGGCACCTCGGCCCAGGAAGCCAAGGACCTGATGATCCTGCGTGAAAGCGACGGTATCACCATGAACAAACAACGCCTGCTGGCCGATGCCAAGAAAAAGGCGCTGGAATTGGCGGTTGATTATAAACCACCCGCCCCCGTGAACCTGGAATTGCCGGGATCATCGGGCGAGGCGGCGCTTAACCTGGCGGTTGATGGCTTCTATCTGAAGGGTGCTGTGACCGGTTATGACGTGGTGGTGTCGAACAAGGTGGCGAAAGTTTTGTCGGGCGGCGAAGCGGCTGGTCCCGGCATGATCGTCACGCAAGACTACGTGCGTGAACTGGAGCGTCGCCACTTCCTGGAGCTGGTGCGCGACAGCCGCACCGTCAACCGCATCGTCAAAACTCTGCCGCCGAACAAAGGCCGCAAGCAGTATGAGCCCGAAGAGCGGGCGGCTGATGCCAAAACCAACCCGACGCCGCAGCGCATCCGCAACGATGCCGAGCAATCGGGTTTCTTTGCCCAGATGTTTGGCGGCGATAAAAAGGCGAAAAAATCCTTTGGCAAGGCGTGCCACGGCAACCGGGCGGCGTCACCTGAGCGTGACCCCCGGGCGAAAGTGAACTGGCCCAAGTTTGGCAAGTAAAAAAAGGCCGGGGCAACCCGGCCTTTTTTATGGCGGGTGGTCACGGCGATTGTTAGAGGAATATTTTCCCCGTTGTCCATGGATACCGTATTTAATGCGGTATGACATGCAGTACTTTTGCCATCGTGAGGCGATAGCCGAAGGATCTGGCGCGTGCTAGAATTTTGTTTTGATATATGACAGAGGACATCCAATGACCGCTCATATCCCCACGACTGAACCGAAACTGGATGCACCCGGCCGGGGCCTGCCGTTCCTGCAAGGGCTTTATGCCCGTTACATCATGTATCCGCGCATGATGAGGAATTACGATGGGGCGGCGTCGGTGGCGATGCTCCGGCGCGAGACCACGCGCATCGTTGATTTGTGCACGCCCCTGAGTGACACGCAGTTTGCCACCCGCGTGCTGATCGACCCGCTGCCGGGTCTTGAAGATTCCTCGCGCTATTGGTCGGCGGCGATGGTGCTGGAGCATCTTATTTTATGTATGCGGCCGATGACGCAGGTGGCCACCACGCTGGCGGCCGGTCAGGCGATGAACGTCAAAATTTCCACCGCCGATGTGAAGCCCAAAGGTCAGCCGGGTACCGCGAAAGAAGAATGGCTGCGGCTGTTTACCCATGCTGCCGAAGAATGTGCCGTACGTCTGAGCACGATTGCTACCGCCCCCCATGTCATCACCCCGCCCAAAGACGCGCCGCGGGTGGATCACCCGTTTTTTGGTGCCGTGCCGGCCAAGGGCTGGGTTTGGGTGATGGGGGTGCATCACATCACCCACCGCCGCCAGATTGAAGGCATTGTGCAGGGTTTAAGCGGATCTTAACGTTGTTTTTGTAGTATGGGGGCTCATGAGTGAGGGCCCATGCATATCATTTCCGATCTCGATGGCACGTTGTTTGACACCGAATATGATGTGTCGGTGATCACGGCGATGCTGGCCAGCGATGCGGGTTTTCCTGTGGCGGCCGATGCTGTTTTTTGTCTCTGCGCCGGCATGGGGGCGCGGGAAAAATTTGTTTTCATCACCGCGCAAGCGGGGCGTATGGCCGATGCCGACCTGCTCGATCGTCTGGCGCAGGATCATGAAGCGATGAAAGCCGATATTTACGCCCGCGACACGCTGCGGCTGGTGCCAGGGGCGGCAGCGTTGTTAGACCGTCTGCACGCGAGCGGCGCCCTGTTGTCAGTGGGATCAAGCAACCCGACCGATCGTCAGGCTTTGGGTTTAGCCAAGACAGGTCTCAGTGATTATTTCGCCGGGCGTCTCTATGGCCCCGATCTGGTGATGGGTCGTAAAAAACCAGACCCGGCGGTTTTTAATCTGGCGATGGCCAAGGCGCGTATGCCTGCGGCCACCACGGTTATCATCGAAGACACCGAAGCCGGTATTGTGGCCGGGCATCGGGCGGGCGCCAAGGTGGTGGCCCTGCTTGATCCGCGCTTTGGTGACGGCGCTTTGGCCGCCAGCAAGACCGCCGCCTTTTATGAGAGCGGGGCGGATCAGGTGGTGCGGCACCTGGATGAGATTGACGGGGCGCTGTTGCAACGCCTGCTGCCCTTGGATATTTCGCGCGGTCCGGCCTTGAGCGTCCCGGCCTACGCTTATTAAGCTATTGATATAAAACAGCTATTTGGCCTGTTGACAAAGCAGGCGCTGGCCCTTATCCATATGCTTCTCTTTTTGAAAACGGGTGTGCTGATTCCACCGCTTTCAAACGACGCGGATGTAGCTCAGGGGTAGAGCGTTACCTTGCCAAGGTAAATGTCGAGGGTTCAAATCCCTTCATCCGCTCCATTTTCTCTCAGAACACATACGTCATGTTAAAACCAGGCACAAAAAACGTGCTTTTTTATCCCTGTGATTACGGCGCGTTACCCGCGTTATCCAGCCAAAGCAAAGCCATATAAAGAAGCGGGCAGACAAGCACCATGAGGCTGTAAAACAGCCTGTATTGCTGAAATTCCGCGTATGCGGCGCGCATAATCTTGTGTACGCGTTTCAATATCATTGCCATTCAAGCTCACGGATCGTGTTTATCGCCGGATAATAAGCAGCAAAGCTGAAGCCCACCTGAAGTGCCCCCCCCGATTAAATGTTTAAAAAAATAGCAGCTTCAGGTTGCCTTCAGCTTCGGCGGGCAAAGTGAATACATAGACGCCTTGCATCGGCCCATTACGGGCAGAGCGACATGGGTGGGAGAGATACTATGTATGCACTCGATTTCCGGTCAGACAGCGTCATTCCAGCCCAGCTGGTTTTTAACGGCCGCATCATGCGCCGGCTGACGCCGCTGCATCCCGCTGTCATCGACATTACCTCGCGCTTGGCGCCTGAGCGGCTGCGGGTAGAGGGCTTTATCAAAGATGTCTATCGTCGCAGTTATGGCGCAGATATCAGCGTGACCTATCCCATGCTGATGAGTGTACGTGATGCAGACGGCAATATTTTAGCGGCGGCTGGCTTTCGCCTGGCCGAAAAAGAGCCGCTCTTTTTGGAGCAATATATCCAGTCACCGATCGAACAGGTTCTGGCCAGTATTTACAAACAGACGGTCGCGCGCAGCGATATTGCCGAAATCGGCAATCTGGCATCGGCTGGCAAGGGGGCGTCTGTCTTTTTGTTTGCAGCGATTGCGTCATACCTGCTGCACCTGAAAATCAGCTATGCCACGGTTACCGGCACGGATCAGCTGCATCGCCGCCTGGAGATGACGGGGCTGCACCCGCACGTTATTTGCAATGCTGACCGCGCCCGCCTGAACAGCGAACAGAAAAGCTGGGGCAGTTATTACGACACGCAGCCCCGTGTGCTGACCGGATCGCTTGAAAAAAGCATGGATCAGCTTAATCGCAAACTGGGTGCGCGGTATCAGGAAAACGGCATTACGCTGTTTCCGCGCCTGCATAAGCGCAGCTGGGGGGTATTCTCATGCAGCTGATGATGCAACTCGCCCATCATGCCCGCCATGGCGGCGCACGTATTGCCTTTGAATCTGGTGGCCAGAAGATCTCTTATGCAGAACTGCCAGCACATATTGACGACTATGCCGAAGAGCTGCGGGCGGTGGGTTGCAGCCGCTTGGCCATTGCGGGTGATAACAGCATCGATTGGCTTTTGTGGGATCTGGCCGCGCTGCAAGTGGGCATTCCCTGTGTGCCGCTACCGCCCTTTTTTACGCCAGATCAGCGCCAGCATCTGTTGCAGGCGGCGGGGGTGACGCATATTGCGCACAACACCAAGTTGCAGGCGACGGGTATTGCGGTCCTGCCGCCACTGCCTGTTGGGACGGATAAAATAACGTTTACCTCGGGATCGACGGGGACGCCAAAAGGCGTATGTCTTTCGCAAGCGGGTATTGAAAAGGTCAGCGCTGGCATTGCAAAACGGCTGGGTGCCGATTTTGCGGGCCGCCATCTTTGTGTGCTGCCGCTCTCTATTTTGCTGGAAAATGTGGCTGGCGTATATACGGCGCTGCTGATGGGGGCCACGGTCGTGGTGCCGTCGCTGGCTAGTCTTGGTATGGCGAATGCCTTCCAGCCGGATTTCACCCGGTTACTGGGCGAAATAAACCGCCTGCAGGCGACAACGCTTATTCTGGTGCCGGAATTGCTGCGCGGTCTTGTCGCGGCTGTTGCCCAGACGGGTCGCCCGCCTGAAAAGCTTACCTTTGCCGCCGTCGGTGGCGCACGTGTGGCGCCAGAGCTTATTGTGACGGCACGCGAATGGGGTTTGCCTGTATATGAGGGCTATGGGCTGAGTGAATGTGCCTCTGTCGTCAGCCTGAATACGCCAGCCGATGATCAAGTCGGTACAGCGGGACGTATGCTTGACCATATCGACATGGTGGTTGAAAACGGCGAGCTGGTGGCGCGCAATGCGGCCTTCAGGGGCTATCTGGGCGAAGCTTCACGCGGAGAGGCCGTATTTAAAACGGGCGATTTGGGCGCTATGACGCCTGAGGGACGGATAGAGATATCAGGCCGCAGCAAAAACATCATCATCACTGGCTTTGGGCGCAATATTTCACCCGAGTGGGTCGAAAGCTATCTACTGGCGCAGCCGGATATCTTGCAGGCGGTTGTTTATGGCGATGGAGCCGACGCTTTATCGGCCCTGATTGTCCCGCGTCACAGCGCTGCGGATATTAAAGCATCTATCGCGGCAGCTAACGCGTATTTACCCGCTTATGCGCAGATTGCCGATTTCAAAATTGTTACCCCCTTCACCACAACCAACAACATGCTGACCGGCAATGGCCGGGTGCGGCGTGACGTTATTCTTCACACCCACATAAAGGAAAAAACCATGACATTCTATGACAGATTGCAACAAGAAACCCAAAATGCCCGCAAAGAGCTTTACGCCGTGCCGCAACT
>JAIXUW010000168.1 GCA_027483355.1 Alphaproteobacteria bacterium | reverse complement strand
TTGGTAAGCGCTATGTCGCTTATAAGGCTGAAGAGATGATGCGGGAATGGCGTTTGCGTCTGGAGGCCCAGCGTGCCGCCAAGCAAAAAGCCGCCCCGGCCGAGGTGTCTG
The DNA here is from genome assembly GCA_027483355.1 of Alphaproteobacteria bacterium. Lineage (GTDB taxonomy): Bacteria > Pseudomonadota > Alphaproteobacteria > Micavibrionales > UBA2020 > JAEXMB01. Next base: position 2,432 of record JAIXUW010000168.1, on the reverse strand, counting down.
CCACGCCCGCCCCGGCGCCGATCAAGACAAGTCTGCGCGATGTCTTTCGTCGCAAGCCGGTTGCGACCACGCCGGTCTCTCCGCCGCCGGCCAAACCGCCGCAACCATGATACGGCATTGATTTAAAAAAAGCGGGCCTCTGGGGCCCGCTTTTTTTGTGCTGATGGCGCGATCTTGCTTAGCGATTGACGCCGGCATTGGCGCGGACATCGGCCTTCATCTGAGCGCGGCTGCGGCGATCATCAGAGCGATCATCGCGACGATCTTCTTCCCAGTCGGCGCGTCGGTCACGGCGATCATCATTGCGGTCATCACGGCGATCGTTGCGCGCATCGCGCCGGTCTTCGCGGTAGTCTTTGCGGTTTTCCCGGGTGTTGCGACGGTCGTCATTATTCCAATCACCGCGATGGTCGGTGCGGTAATCGGTGCGGACCTCGGTGCGATCCCGGCGGTCATCGGCGCGGCGGTCGGCTCTGTCATCCTGACGCTGCATTTGACGATCCGAACGTTCAATGGCGCGGTCGGAAGAGCGCTCGGCCCGGCGGTTGTAGCGGCCCGAATCGCGCCAGACCTGACCATTGTTATCGGTCCATTGGGTGCGATAGCCGCGGTTGGCATCAGCATTGACGCCGACATCCGCGTTCACACCCACACCGCCCGCGCGCGTGCCGACAGAATTATTGCTGTTGAGGAGCTGCGCCGAGGCGGGGGCGCTGGCCATCAGTAAGACGGCGACGGCGGGTAACAGATATTTCATCATAAAAACTCCAAAGACAAAGGGTTGCCAGCGAATTAAAAGTCGCCAGCGCCCCCGACAAACAATTGTCGGACGCTTAGGTTCCTTTGGGTTCTTCATACACAGAAGGGCGCGGCGATCAAACCGCCACGAGTGTTTTGGTGTAATAAAAGCCGCGGATCAGCTGGCCCTCGACTTGCGCATAGGCGGGATTAACCCCCCAGCGGGTATAGCCCATGTCCTCGAACAGGGTGACGGCGTGGACCTGGGTTTCGCGCACGTCGATCTGCACAACTTTATAGCCCATTTCGAGGGCCAGTTTTTCGCACGTGTCCATCAGCTTGCGTCCGGCACCGACGCCGCGCGCCCAGGGAGCGATGAAGCAGGCGATGATATTGGCGCAGAACGACTGTGCTTCGTTGTGGCGGCTGGGTTCGACCAGTTGGGCAGCGCCACAAACCACTTCGTCGCGACGGGCCAAAATCAGATGGCGTTCGGGCACGACCAGCACCCCTTTCCAATAGCGTTCCATCACTTCGCGGGCGGGCGGGGTCAACCAGCCAAAGCCGCCGCCGCCTTCAACCGCGGCATCGGTCGCATCACACAGATCGTTGAGGTCGGCGGGCGACAGGCTGTTTTCGACCATGTCGATTTGGATAAGGCCTTCAACGGGGGTACGGCTATTGGCCGCCGCATCGCGGGGATCAGTCAAGGTATAAACTCTTTCGCTGGGTGAGCATGCATTGATTGCCTTTATGCCGCGATCAAGGGGCCGCGGCAAGCCTGCTGTCGGCTACGGCAGTAATCAGGCGGGCTTGGCGGCTTTGGGGCGGCGATTGCTGCGTACGGCGTAGCCAAGGCTGAAACCAAAGGCAAGGCCAGCTCCACCCAGAGCGCCACCGGCCGCGCCCATTTTCTGCGCGATGGCAGCACCGTCGCCGGTGTGCTGCAGTTTTTCGATCATGCAGGTCTCGACGCGCTGCGCATAGGCGTAACGGTCAGCCCCCCATTGTTCGTTGGTGGCGGGCGTGGCAGCCAGGCATTCGTCGCGGCGCGAGATGGTGCGCTCATCAAAATTGTACGAGCGCAGACGAATGGTGTCGACTTTTGACAAGGGGTTGAAACGCGCAGCGATGACGCCGAAATCCGCTTCGCTGAGATTGGGGTCGAGGGCGGCGTCGGTCGCAAATTCTTTTTTGGACTCGTCCAGCGCCAGGGTTTCTTCTTCTTGATCGGTGCTGTATTCGACACCGTTTTGCCGATCAATCAGCGTATCCAGACGGGTTTGATAGGCCTCCAACGTGTCGTCCTGCAGGGTGCTGGTGGAGGGCGTCGGCGTTTCGGTCAGATGATGGTAAAGGCGCGGTGCTGCCGTGTAGCCGGCATAGCCGCCAGCCGCACCGGCACCCGCAATGGTGACACTGGCAACAGCGGCTTTGAAAAGGGCAACGAGCTTCATAGCAAAAATCCTTCTGGTTTTAAAAACGGCGATCTCTCGCGAACGTCTGGGGCGGGGGAGCGTGCCATGTCTATTGCACGCGCGCCTTGATTGGGGGATACGGAAAGACCCTAATATGACCAAGCGGGGGGCGCAAGCACGGAAATGACGTTGACGGTTTTGTTTTTGTTATTATATTTCAAATGTTTAAAGCCAATGGGGCTGAGCTTTAGATGACAGGGGCCGCAGAGTATCGAC
>JAIXUW010000048.1 GCA_027483355.1 Alphaproteobacteria bacterium | reverse complement strand
GGCTCAGCGGGTGGCGATAACGGAGCGACCTGTGGCACGCGTGAATGGCAATGTTCGGGATCGAATGGTGGATCTACTGACTACTGCAGTGAATATCTTGGTGATTGCAATGTCGGTGATCCTTGTGAAGCTTGCTGTGCAGGACAACCGAACGGTACGAGTATGAATACCGGTTGGGACGGTTCCAATTCGTGTCGCCCTGGTTTGTATGTAGATGGTGTGAATTGTTTATGCTCTCTTGGCCCCTGTGGCACGCCACCCTTTCCCCACTGTTACCAGTGTGGTACTGGCTGGTGTTGTGGCTCTGACGGAGACTTTGCCTGCCAGGAAAACCCTGAATAATAATATGCATAAAAAAACACCGGGTTTAAAAACCCGGTGTTTTTTTATGAAGACCGAGATATCAAGAAATAATATTTCAATACAATTTGAGAAGATTTTAATGAGATCTTTAGGCGTTATGCGCCACAATGAGAGTGAGTACATCTGTCTTTTCCAAGACAATGTTCAGAGGGGTGTCTGATGTCTATACAGCGCAATTTCGCGACAATTCGCCGTCGTTCACAGCGTGGTTATACGCTGATTGACCTGGCCATGTCTTTGACCATTATTGGTTTGCTGTTATCGGGAGTGGCAGCAGCCGCCCGCGTCTATATGAAAGACAAACAAATCAGCCAAACCCGCGATCATGCCAAAATGGTATCGCGCGCGCTGGAAAATTATGTTCTCGAAAAAGGTCATTTCCCCTGTCCAGCGCCACTTGATAGCGCTTTGGAGGATGCTGACTATGGTGATGCCATTCCCGATTGTGCCACGGTAGCCAGCGGTGCTGGTGCCGGCGCATTCAACAGTGGAGTTTACATCGAGTCCACCGAGGCCGCTGCCACCAAATTTGTTGTACGTGGTATGGTGCCTTTTGCCGATCTGAATTTACCTGAATTTTATGTCTATGATGGCTATGGCAACCGTTTGCAATATGCGGTGACCGTTGATCAAACTGACAAAGATACTTTTATCGATGCAGTTGGCGGTATTACCGTTATGGACAGCACCATTGGAGCACCCGCAGCGCCGCGCGCGCAGCAAAACCATTACCTGCTTATCAGCAGCGGCCCAAGCGAGGAGGGTGCCTGGTCACGTTTTGGCGCACAAGTAAAACCCTGCGGCACCGGTCAGGATGCGGAAAACTGCAATACAGGTACCACTGGCAACGACGCTAAAGCCATTTATGCCTCACGCAGTTTTTCCACAGCCGATGGCGCCAACCGCTTTGACGATATCATCGTGAACAATGCCACCATGCACAAGCAGCTCTGGCGTGCCAACAGCGCCAGCGACGGGCGTAATATTGAAACCTATAATGCGGCCAAGCAGGTCGTTATTAAGGACACAACAGCATCAGTTATGCCGACGGTTCCAGCAAATATCGTTGCCGATGAACTTAAGCTTGAAGTCGTGGGTGAGGCGCGTAGCAGCCAGACGATGACCGCCAATTATTGCGTGTATGATAACGCGGGTAGATGCTTTGATCCGCGTATTATGCTAGATCCAGCCAGTAATGAATTGAATTGCGGATCGCAATTTATGTACGGTATTCAATTAAGTGCCGCCACCTGCCGCGAGCACGTGACAGATCAATGTGGCTCCAATCAATATTTTGCGGGTTTGAGCCCCACCGGGGTGATCGATTGTCGATTGGTAAACTTTACCCCTAATCCGGGACCAACTGTCGTGGTTGGCAGCTGTGGCGCCGATAACCACATGGCGCTCGAATCAATGCCGACAGCGCTTTGTACAAGCGGGTCGGCCAGTGCTGTCAGTGGTTCAGGGCCTTGGCTATGGACTTGCTCGGGCGCTTATGGTGGCGCTTCGGCAAGCTGTATTGCTTATCTAAACGCGATTGCGGTCACCGGCTCCTGTGGTCCTGCAACGGGCGGAAGTTACACAAGCGCACCCAGCAGTAATCTTTGTAGCGATGGGGCGCCAGGTGCCGTCACCCTTTCGGGTTCACAATGGCAATGGCAATGCACCGGCTCTGGCGGCGGTGGATCAACCAATTGTAGTGCGAGTTATCTGGCACCTGTCAACGGTACTTGCGGCGCCGCGCACAATAGCGGCTATGCCGCGCAACCGGGTGGTGGAGATCTTTGTAGTTCAGGTACGGCCAGCAGCGTCACGGGTACAGGTCCTTGGACTTGGACCTGCACAGGCTCTAACGGTGGCAGCAACAGCGGTGCTTGTGTTGCCAACAAAACCCTGAATGGTGTTTGTGGTACAGCCAACGGTGTCGCTGTCACCACCGCACCCACCAGCAATTTATGCAGCAGCACCGCCACGCCCGCAACCGCAACCGGTACCGGCCCCTGGAACTGGAACTGCACCGGTGAACATGGCGGTAATACGGTTGCCTGCTCGGCACCCATTGCAAGCACGAATGGCGTTTGCGGTACGGCACATGGTGTGGCAGTGGCAACCGCGCCCACAACCAATTTATGCAGCAGCACCGCCACGCCTGCGACAGCGACAGGCAGCGGCCCCTGGAACTGGACCTGTACCGGCCAAAACGGTGGCAGTAACGCGAACTGCACGGCGCCAGCGTCAATCGTAAACCCTGTTTGCGGCGCAGCACATGGCGCAGCACCAACTGTTGCCCCCCCAACAGCAACCTGCGCCCAAGGCGTCCACAATACGCCTCCCTGGGGCGCTGTATTTTCCTACGCAGCACCTTGGGGAGCTTTTGGTCCGTATATCTGGCAGTGGCACTGTCAAGGCACTACGGGAAATTTGATTGCTTGTAGTTCTCGCTCGGATGGTGTCTGTGACACAGACGGCCAGTGTACAATTGGTACGCCCACGATGGATAACTATGCAGGGTGCGGTATGCGCACTTGGCAATGTCAGGGTATCCTGGGTGGGGCGACCACTGCTTGCGCCCAATCGTTAGATCCTTGTACGGATCCGCCGGTTGATGGTGTCTGCAATAATGCCTCGCCGAATAATTGTCACGCAGGGATTGCATCAGGCTATAACGCCGGTACTTGTGGCGGTAATAAAACCTGGACCTGTATGGGTGAGTTTGGTGGTAATAACGACAGCTGTGCCAATGCCAACCCGGCTTGCCCGCCTGTGATTAATGGTGACTGTGGCTCGTCGGATGGCACCACGACCGCGACGGCACCTAGCAGTGGCCTTTGCACTACGGGTACGCCCACCACCGTTACTGGCTCTGGCCCCTGGAATTGGAGCTGTACGGGTCAAAATGGTGGCACGACGGACAGCTGTTCGGCCAGCCCGCCGGCTAGCCTTTGCTGGGCCTTGGATGGGGGTGATCTGGTAGGGCCAGAGCTTTCCTCCGTGCCTACAGGTTCGGTCTCCTGCTCAGTCAACGGCCAACGTGCTCACTATGTAGTCTGTAACGAGCCGGTATGTGCCTCTGTCATCGGTAATGTCTTTTTGTCTTACACCTGTGGACCAGGCCCTTGTAACAACCCAGGACCCCCAGTAGTACCCACCCCGGTCAATGGTGTCTGTGGTGGAGGCGCCAATACCTGTAACCAAGGCTCGGCTTCTGGTTACGACGCTGGCACCTGTGGCGGCAGCCAGACCTGGACATGCTTGGGCCAGAATGGCGGCAGTAACTCCGGTACCTGCAGTATTGCTAATGCACAATGTCCGGTAGCCGGCGTCTGTGGGGCTGGTGCGAATACGTGTAACGCCGGTTCGGCATCAGGTTACAATGCTGGTACCTGTGGCGGTAGCCAGACTTGGACCTGTCTGGG
>JAIXUW010000194.1 GCA_027483355.1 Alphaproteobacteria bacterium | reverse complement strand
CGCACCGAGCCGTGGCAGGCAATGGTCGAGCAAATCGCCTGCAGTTTTTCTTGCAGTTTCATGGTGCGGCCATAGGTGACGATATCATCGGCCAGATCGCGCACCAGCTGTTGCACATTGCCGTGACCAAAGAGGGCGGGGACTTCGTTGACCGAGACGGCACCGGGGCCGAAACTGTCGATGCTGAGGCCCAAGGCGTCGAGTTCATCGCGGCGGTCAAGCAGCCGTTCGGCGGCGGCCGGGTCCATTTCGACAATTTCGGGGATGAGCAGCGGCTGGCTTGCCGGGCGGCCACGCGCCAAAGCTTCTTTCATTTCTTCATAGACCAGACGCTCGTGCGCGGCGTGCTGATCGACCAGCACCAGGCCATCGCGGGTTTGGGCGACGATATAGTTTTCGTGCAGCTGGGCGACTGCCGCCCCCAGTGGATGGTGGCTTTCCTGTTCGATATAAGCATCAACCGGCTGGACATGACGCGCCCCTGGCTGGGCGAGATCGGGGCTATCGGTGAAAATATCACTGGCGGCCGCGGTATTGCCGCCAACAGGGCGATAGTAATGGCCCTGATAGGGGGCGCCTTCAAGGCCTTTGAGATGTTTATATCCCGGCCCTTGCTGGCGGTATTCGCCGTCCCAGTTGCGCTCCTCAGCGGTGGGATTTTGAAAGGCGGCGAGCGTTTCGTTGGCCACGGTGCTGGAGGCGCGGTGACCGGCAGCGGCGAGCGCGTGTTTTAACGCCCCTACAATCAGGCCGCGCACCACGGCGCTATCTTGGAAACGCACCTCGGTCTTGGCGGGGTGGACGTTGACGTCGACCACATCGGGTGGCAAATCAATAAAAAGGCAGAGCATCGGGTGGCGGTCATAGGCCAGAAAATCGGCATAGGCGCCGCGGGTAGCACCGATCAGCAGTTTGTCGCGCACCGGCCGACCGTTGACGAAGAAATGCTGATATTGATTGGTACCGCGGTTGAGGGTGGGCAGACTGGCAAAGCCGGTGAGGCGGATGCCTTCACGCTCGGCATCGATCTGCAGCGCGTTTTCGGCAAAGTCACGGCCCATGATTTGGCGCAGACGCTCGAGCCGCTGCGCGAAAAAATCACCCTGCGCGGCGGGCAGATCAAAAATACTGCGGTCATCGGCGGTCAGGCTGAAATGGATATCAGGATAGGCCATGGCGAGACGTTCCAGCACGTCGCGGATATTCTGTGTTTCGGTGCGGGGTGATTTGAGGAATTTGAGACGCGCCGGGGTGGCATAGAAAAGATCGCGCACCTCGACCCGGGTACCAGACGTCAGGGCAGCGGGGGTGACGGGGGCTTTGCGACCGCCTTCGATGGTGATCTGATGCGCGCCCGTATTGGCATGGTCGCCGCGCGGGCGCGAAGTGATGGTCATACGGCTGACGGCACCGATGGAGGGGAGCGCCTCGCCACGAAAACCCAGCGACTGAATATTGATCAGGTCGTTGTCGGGCAGTTTTGAGGTGGCGTGCCGTTCAACGGCCAAGGCGAGATCGGCCGCCCCCATACCGATACCGTCGTCGGTGATGGTCATCAGGCTGGCGCCACCCTCACGCACGGCGATGTCGATGCGGCGTGCACCGGCATCGATGGCATTTTCGACCAGTTCCTTGATGGCGGCAGCGGGGCGTTCGATCACCTCGCCGGCGGCAATCTGGTTGACCAGCACGTCTGGCAATTGGCGTATGGGCATAGGCTTTTATACCGCGCCGATGGGTAGGGGGCAAAAGGAATAAAGATGTTTGATTACAGTAATTTACTTGTCAAAAATCGTACCGTCGAGAACGGCCCCGTCGAACTTGGCGTCTTTGGTGCGGGCCCCGGTAAAGTCAGCCTGGCGCAGATCGCAATCGCTGAAATCGGCATGGCCTACATCAGCCCCGCGAAAGTTGGCCTGGATCATCCGTGCCCCTTTGAATATCGCATAGCGCATCATGGCGTTTTCGAAATTAGAAGGTATGCGGTATTCGTTGCCATCGGGCTTTTTGAATTGCAACGGATTAAAGTTGGCGTTGCTGAGGTCGGCGCGGCTGAATAGCGCCCCCTTCATATTAGCGCCGCGCATATCGGCGTTGCCCAACAGACATTTGCGGAAATCGGATTGTTCCAGCACAGCGCTTTGCATTTCGATGCCGCGCATATCCATTTCGGCAAACGTGGTTTTAACAGCGCGAATGGCCGTCAGGCGCATGGAAGAAATCGTGGGGCCTTTGCGCATATCGACTTCCATCAAATCAAGGCGCTTGCCCTGACGGCCGCCCGACCCGACCCAGGTCATATGTCGCAGGATCAGCTCATCGAGGGTCATTTCGAATTCGTTGATGTCGGTGCCTTTGGTGTCGTCGGTGAGGGTGAGGGTAAAGACCGAGCCAAAGTTTTCGGTGTTTTCCAGCGAAGCGCCGTTCATCAGCGCATAACTGAAGTCCGCATTCCGGATATCGGCGCCATCGAGATCGGCATGGCTGAGATCAGCACCAATCAGCACCGCGTCCTTAAGATTGGTGCCGAGCAGTTGTGTGTCGATCATTTTGGCATCGGTGAAGTTGGCGCTTGTGCCGTTGGCGCCATTGAGAACAGCGCCCGACAGGTCACTACCGACAAATTGCACGATACCGGCGGTAGAGCTGAGGTTGAACTGGTCTTCGGCCGAGCGGACCTTGCGCTTTAGAATGGTTTTGCCTTCGCGCAGATCGGCACCGGTAAGATCGGCCTTGGATAAATCAGCCTCGCCGATTTCGGCGCCGCGCATATCGGCGCGGATCAGGCGTGTGTGGATCATTTTAGCATTGGTGAAGTCGCAGCCGAACAAAGTGGCGCTTTCAAAATTGGCACTGGTCAAGTCACAGCCCGCCATGATGCAGCCGGTAAAGTCTGATTGGGACAGGTTTTGCCCCATAAATGATAACCCCGTCAGATCGCGGTCGCGCACGAGCGCACGGGCGCCGCCTGCTTTGGCGGTCAGAAACATTTGATGTTTGCGGATGATTTCGTTCAGCTCCGCCTGGTTCAGCGGGGGTAAATCGAATTCATTCTTTTTTTTGTCATCGGGCGGAGTCATTAAAGGCCTGAAACGGCGGGGCGGCGGGCTCATGACGACGCTGCCCGGGCGGGCGGCGTGTTCCGACAGCGGGTGTCCCCAGAACCGCTGTCTTTACATCTTAAGACAGGTTATTTGACAAAGGGTTAAGTCTTTCTGTTTAAGCGGCTGGGCTGTTAATCTTATTTGGGGGTGGGCTTATATTTTCTGGCAATTCACTTATCTTTCTTTTATGGCTTCATTAACGCCTTGGCGTTATGCTGAAGGTATAAAATATCTAAAATCTAAAAATGTTGAGCAATAACAACAGGTAAACCATGAATACGGATGATATGACGCAATTGATCCGCCAAGCCCTGCCGGGGGCGGCGGTCACGGTCGACGATGTACGCGGCGATGGCCGTCATTATGCGGTGGTGGTCACGGCGCCGCAATTTGCCGGGCAAAGCCGTATTCAACAACATCAATTGGTATACAAGGCGCTGGGCGCCTGTGTCGGTGAAGATGTCCATGCGTTGCAACTGACCACCCGCGTCCCCGGCGAGGCGCCCGCCGCCCGGGCGCAAGGAGCACAATAACCATGGCCCATGGCAGCGAAGTTTTTGATCGTATTCGTCATGATATCAGCGTCAATGATGTGGTGGTGTACATGAAAGGCTCAGCCGTTTTTCCGCAGTGCGGCTTTTCGGCGGCGGTGGTGCAGGTGTTGGATAATCTGCACGTCAAGTACCGCGATGTCGATGTGTTGTCGGACCCCGCCTTGCGTCAGGGTATCAAGGATTTCACCAATTGGCCGACCATTCCGCAGCTGTATGTGAAGGGTGAATTCATCGGTGGCTGTGACATTGTGCGCGAGATGTATGCGACGGGCGAATTGCAGGCGCTGCTGCGCGAAAAAGGCCTGATCAGCGAAGATTAAGCGGTGGCAAGCAGGCGCACGCGATAGCGCAGCTGGACGAGATACAGCAGCAGGAAATAATAGATATAAGTCTCGTTGATCTCGCTGGGGCGGTCATAAATCATCACGCCAGTCAGCTCAAAAAGCTTTTTGGTCAGATAACTGTAGAGCGTCAGCGCTGCCACCCATTTCAAATCAGCGCTGGGATAGATGATGTTGAAACGCGCGTGGTCAACCCCCAATTTAGAGTCCAGCCGATAAGTTAGGATTTTGTGGTTGTGGTGGTCTGGATAAAGGGGCTGTAGCGATAGCGGAAGCCCCTTTATCCAGGCTTCTCGCCAAGGG
>JAIXUW010000113.1 GCA_027483355.1 Alphaproteobacteria bacterium | reverse complement strand
TATGACGAAAGACTGGCGGCGGGCATCAGTCAATCCTATGCGTTGCCAGAATTGCTGGGCCGATTGCTGGCGGCGCGGGGCGTTGCCTTTGCCGATGTGCCGACGTTCATGGACCCGACCCTTAAAGCAAGTCTGCCCAACCCCAGCAGTTTGAAAGATATGGACAGTGCTGCTGTGCGGATCGCGGATGCGCTGATGCAGGGAGAAAAAGTCGCGGTCTTTGGTGATTACGATGTGGATGGTGCTTGTTCATCGGCACTGCTGATGCGCTATTTCCGCGCGCTTGGCCAAACCATCCGCCTGTATATTCCCGATCGGATTACAGAAGGCTATGGCCCCAATGCGATGGCAATGGAGAAACTGGCCGCCGAAGGTCATACACTGGTGATCACGGTCGATTGCGGTGCCACCGCTTTTGATGCCTTGGCTGCCGCCAAGAGCGCCGGCATGCAAACGGTCATCCTGGATCATCATCGCTGCGAACCGCAATTGCCGGAAGCGGTGGCCGTGGTCAACCCCAACCGTCTTGATTGCGATAGCGGGCAGGGGCATATGGCCGCCTGTGGCGTGGTCTTTTTGACTCTGGTGGCGGTGAACCGCGAATTGCGTCGTCGGGGCTGGTTTAATGAAACGCGCCCTGAGCCGCACATCCTGCAGTGGCTGGACCTGGTGGCGCTGGGTACTGTCTGTGACGTGGTGCCGCTGACGGGCATCAACCGTGCCTTTGTGACGCAAGGTTTAAAGGTGATGGCGCTTCGGCAAAATGCCGGTATGGTGGCGCTCTGTGATGTCGCTGGTGTCGATGCCGCCCCCAGTGTTTTTCATCTGGGGTATTTACTGGGCCCACGCGTCAATGCGGGGGGCCGTATTGGCCAGGCCGATCTGGGCGGGCAGTTGCTGGCCTGTGATGATCCACTGATAGCCAAACCGATTGCTATTCGTCTGCACGAACATAATGCCGAACGCCGCGCCATTGAAGAAGAAATGATCCGCGCTGCTTTGGACCGTATCGCGCCGCCCACCAACGATGACCGTATTATGCTGGTAGACGGCGATGATTGGCATCCGGGGGTGATTGGTATTGTGGCCGCACGCCTTAAAGAAAAATATAACCTGCCCGCCGCCGTGATTGCCTTTGATGCAAATGGTATTGGCAAAGCATCGGCGCGATCTGTGCCGGGGGTTGATCTGGGGGGCGCCATTATGGCGGCCCGTCAAAGCGGCTTGCTGCTTGCCGGTGGCGGTCATAAAATGGCGGCTGGCTTTACGGTCGCGCGCGGTAATCTTGTCGAACTGCGGGCATATCTTAATAATCATGTGCTGGAACAGCTGAGCGGTGCTGCCATCGTGCCGGATCTGCGTGTTGATGCGGTGTTGTCGGTGCCGGCGCTGCAGCTTGAACTGACCACGCAACTCGAACGCCTTGGTCCCTATGGTGCCGGTCATGCCGAGCCGCGCTTTGTTTTGGCAGGTGTGCGCATCGCCAAAGCCAAAGTGGTAGGCGAGAACCATGTCAGCTTTTTCATTCAGGACACAGCGGGCGGTGGCAGCATTAAAGGCATCGCCTTCAGGGCCATGGATACGGCCCTGGGCGAAACGCTGCTGAAGGCGGGTGCAACCCCGCTACATTTGGCCGGGCACATCTCTGTCAATGAGTGGCTAGGCAAAAAAAGTGTTCAATTTCAAGTGGTTGATGCAGCGCCTGTTTGGGCTTAAACGACTTATTTCAAAAAAATATCAATTTTTATCAATATTTAAGCAAGAAAAGGGCATGATAAAGATAAGCGTAAATCGAACTTGCGCGGTGCGGCGTTGATGATGTTACGTGTCTATCCGAAGACGTTCTGAGAGCTGGCAGCCTACATATGTTGAAAAATTCACGAAATAGCCGCGGTTTTTCGCTCATCGAGTTCGCGATGGTTATGATCGTCTCGGGCGTTCTTTTTGCAGCCATCCTTAATTTATATGTCGTCTACGCCAAGCGCGTTAAAATTGAACTCAGCTACGACCGGCTTTTTACCGCCAACATGCTGATGACTGAGGCTTGGAACCTCGATCAGCGTTACTATTGCCCGGCTGACCCAACCCTACCTCCCGGCGATGTTAATTACGGTCGAGAGAATTGTGCCAACGCTGTAGCGACAGGATCTTGCACCGGGGGTACCACGGGCGTCTGTGTAGGAGCGGGGATCACCAATCAATTGGCCAGTAATCAGGTTCTGATTGGTATGTATCCGTTTACCACGATCGCCGAGGAGTACGAGGATAGACGTTTGGCTGTCCAGCAAGCCTATGAAGCAACCATCGACCCCACGATGAAAGCGAGCCTCAAGCGTACGATGGAGGCCATCAAGAAAAATCGCCTCAGTCGCGCCGTGGATATGGCCTTTGATGGCTGGGGCAATCAATTTACCTATGCGGTAACCCGCACGCACACCATACGTAATACAAATCGCTTCAACGACCGCATCGCTGGATCACTGGAAGTCATCAATGCGGCGCTGAATGAAGATGCGCGACGCGGGGTTCATTTCGCCCTCATCTCGCATGGTGAGAACGGCAAAGCGGCCTATGGTCGCCTAGGGGTGCGCAAGCTTGCCTGCGATGATCCAGCGGTATCGCCTCTTGAACAAGAAAACTGCGATACTGACGGCACTTTTTTAAGGCCTGCTTTGATTAGCCGCGCGCGCACGGCCGACGAAGCGGACGATATCGTTGTCTACAATAGCTATATCGCACAGGATTTGTGGCGGATTGTTGCCTGCAATACCGATGGTAATCCGTCTACGGAGGAGTTCTGCATTCATAATACGAACCCCGGCAACGTCGGTATCGGTACTGAGGGTGGCGATATTAGCCAAAAGCTGACGGTTGATGGCCCTTTGCGTGCCGAGCGGATTGTCACTCAGGAATTGTGCGATGCCAATGGGGCAAATTGTTTTGCACCTGATTATATTGGTGGTGACGCTTTTGCACCCTGTAGTCAAAGTGGCTTGGCGCCTAATCAGCGGCGGGTTGCCGTACAAATCTCCAATCGAACCCTTCGTTGCGAGACGATCACGCTGCCGGGCTATAATACGGGATGCTCAGGACGTGAGTTGGTAGCGGGTTTTGACAGCGGGGGTCTGAATTGTGTCGACCCTTGCGTAGAACAAACGATTACGAACAGCACCGCTTGCCCCACCGGGCAGACAGGGCAAATCAATTATCAAGTGACATTTAGTTGTGCTGTAGATCCACCCGCATGGGGTACGTGGCAAGAAACAGGGCGTACTTGCGCACCTTGAAATATGACTGCGCAACTATATTACATAAAAATTAATCTGCTTTTAAGTCATTCTTTAACGAAAGTCTGTCAAAATTACAAGTGGAGAGCTGTGATTTAAGTCACGCTGCGAGGGGACATGATGCCACAGTCAAAAACGCAACATATCAAGCAGGCTGGCTTTACGTTGATCGAATTATCAATGTCGCTGACATTGATGGCCGTGGCAATGGCGGCGCTGCTGATTGCCTTCAAGATCTATATTGGCGATTATTCCAACGCCACCACCAAAAAACACACACATACAGTCGCGCAAGCGATTGAAAATTTCATTTTGGAGAATGGACGTTTTCCCTGTCCTGCGGCTGTGGACCTGACAGTTGATAATCCCCGCTATGGCCAGGAAGCCAGTTGCGAAGATTTGACAGGTTTCCTCGCGGCGGGTGCCATTGGGCCGGTCGTCAATGTTGGTGAATTTGCCGGCGGCATCTGGGTGGAACGGGGTGCTAACGATCCGGCTGCTCGGGTGGTGCGCGGTATGGTGCCTTTTCACGCCTTAAACCTACCTGAGCAATATGCCAACGATGGCTATGGTAATCGCATATTCTATGCGGTAACCGCGTCGCAAGCCCAGAGGGAAAATTTCATGCGCGAGGGCGGCGCGATTGCTGTGGTGGATAGCTCTGCCGCCACGTCGGGAAACGCTGAAACCAATCACTTTATTGTCTTCAGCGCGGGCGCCAATAAAGAAGGCGCTTTTAATAAGAATGGGATCCAAGTCGCCCCCTGCGGTGCTGGCCTTGATCGCGAAAATTGTAATAGCCTGACCGCACCCAACGCTGTGTACATGGCGGCGCGGCACTCCACCTCGCGCGGGGCAAATCATTTCGACGACTTTGTGGTGAACAGCACCACCATGCAGATGCCCTTATGGCGCCTGGATGACGCCAACGCCTTTAATATGCGGGCGATTGATCTCGGCAATCGGGTCATGTTGGGAGAGCTTGTGCCGGCGGCGTCACCCTTGGACGTGAAGGTTGATATTGGCGGTGACGTGCGCAGTTCGATGCCTATATACGGCGAGCGCTACTGCCTTAATAACGACCCGACGAAGTGTTTCGAATCCGAGCTGATCGCCGGAGCACGTCCGGAGATGGAATGCCAGAATGGCAGTTATACCCGTGCAGAGAACGGTAATTTTATGCGTGGTATTGCCAGGTCAGAAGCCGCCTGCGCCAACGAAATTGCCTTTGGCTGCCCCGGTGGACATTTTATTACCGGTATGGATGCGAATGGTCAACCACAGTGCAGTCCGTTTACCTACGATCCACCACCGCCACCGGCACTGCCGCCGGTACCGGATCCGCCGCCACCGCCTGAGGATCCGCCACCGCCTGAGGAACCACCTCCGCCTCCACCACCTGTCGGTGCTGCGCAATGCGGACCTTCGACGAATGTGCCTACTGGGAGTGCGCCGAGTAGCGGTCTCTGTAGCAGTGGTACGCCCTCATCGGTTGACGGCGACACAACGGCGGGCTGGAGTTGGACCTGTACTGAAGGGGCTGATGTTGCCGATTGTTCCGCGCCTAGCAACGTTCAGCCACCTGTAATGGGTGGATGCTGTGGGCCTGCAGCGGGGGTGCCGACTGAATGGGCGCCAGGCGGGGCTCTTTGCGCCGGTCCACATGGTTCGCAATTCGAGCCAGAAATGCGTGGTCCATCCAATGGCCAAGTTAATGTAAGTCCAGACGGTTCAGAATGGCAATGGAGTTGCATGTATGTGGATTGTCCGGCATTTTGCAGCGCGCCGCGTATTGTCACACCTACTTGTAAGTGGACATATTCGGGCCGTGAAGCTTG
>JAIXUW010000082.1 GCA_027483355.1 Alphaproteobacteria bacterium | reverse complement strand
GAGGGCTGCTTTTTCCTGGGCGTTCATCGCCGCGATGACGTCTTGCTGCGGCAAGCCGGGGAGCAGTTTGCTGCGGGCGGCGGCAAAATTAAAATCGGGCGCGACAATATATTCGCGCAAGTTTTTCTTAAGGGGGGCCATTCAAAACACCTCATTAAAATAAAAAAATAGCGCGGATAAAGGGATGACATTCCCATCTGTCCGCCGTTCAAAAACCAAAGGCTTACAAAGTGCCCTGCTTTTTTTTAGTAAAGAGAGTGTACCAAGGGGGGTACATAGAGGCAATGGCTATCTTATGAATATATAGGACACATGGCTTCACCTCGTTGTCATCAAAAACCATAGCGCCACCGCCGCCAGCAGCAGGGCGAAACCGCGCTGTAAAAGAAACATCTGTCTTGGGTGATTGAGCACCCGCTTGATCTGGCCGCCTGCCAGACTTAGTCCCGCATGGATCATTGTGGCGATACCAACATAAACAGCTGTCAGCCATAGCGCCGCTTGCGGCATAGACGCACCTGCAGGAATAAAACCCGGCAGGACAGCAATAAAAAAAAGCGCCGCTTTGAGGTTGAGCAGGTTTGTAATCAACCCACGCCGGAAAAACGCGCGGTGGTCATCTGCCGTTAGTGTTGGCCCAGCCGTCGCATTGCTACTGCGCCAAGCATCCCACGCCAGCCACAACAGATAGGCAAAGCCAATCCAGCGCAGCGCCGCATAGACCATGGGATGCGTTGAGACCACCTCGCCAAAACCTATCGCCACCGCAATACCGATCACGGACAGCCCCAGCGCCACGCCTGCGGTCACAAAAACCCCTGCCCGCCCGCCATGTACCGCACTGACAATCGCGATATAAGCCATGTTCGGGCCGGGCGTCAGCTCGATCACCGTCGCGGTCAGAACAAACGCTGCAAAAGATGATGCATCCATGGGGTATAATGACCGCCGTGATGGAGAATGACAGCCCACAGCATAGAAAGGCCGCCGCCCCCAGTAAAGCCTTTTAAAGCTTGAGGGCAAACGGCCTTCATTATTTTAATCCCTTGTCGCCCATGATTATTTGATAATACTCCGCAACATCCAGATTGCTTTTTGATGCGCGGTGATACGCTCAATCATCAGGTTTTCACTCTCATCATCCTGCATATCTTTGCACTTTTCCTTGGCTGTTTGACAGCTGGCAATAACAGCGCCATTGAGAGAGATCAGGTTGTGGATCATTCTGTCTGCACGTGCGTCTGCATCGGTTTCTTTGTTAAGGGCATTCGAGGTCATTTTTGAAATTCTGATAATGCTATCTCCCTCGAAAGGCAGGGCGTAGGTGTTAAGAGCCCGAATACGTTCAGCCACCACATCAATCGCCTGAAACAGCTCGTTATACTGTTCGTCAAAGAGCTTGTGCAGTTCGACGAATCTGCTGCCCTCTACGTTCCAATGGTAATTGTGGGTGATAAGATACAAGCCATAGGTATCTGCCAAAACCGTTTGCAGGCTGTCGGCAACCTCGATGTTGATTTTCGCTGGCGTAGAAACGGCGAGTGTGTTTTTCATGGCGATTATTCCAATCTGTGAGGGGTTTATGATGTACTCACCCCACATACCGCCAGAACCTTTATTCACTCCCTTAACTATTATAATAAACTGATTGCTATTGCCCCCGTTGACGCGTGCGCGTTGGGCCACGGGCATCTTGGCGGAGTCGGCGTTACCGCTTCCTGAAGAAAACGCTTACCTTGAGGCCAGACGGCACGTTATCCGCTAATATAATCTGCGCACCATGCTGATCTGCCACCCACTTCACCATCGCAAGGCCAAGACCGATGCCGTCATGGCTGGATTTATTAATCCGGTAAAAACGCTCGAAGACATGTTCACGGTGCTGGCGGGCAATACCCGGCCCCTGATCGATCACCACTAATTCCACTACGGTTCCGGTTTGCTTGAGATGTACATCAACAACACCACCCTCCGGACTAAACTTGACCGCATTCTGCACCAGATTGCGCACAAGCGCCGCCAAACCGTCTGGCAGCCCTTGTATTGCCGCAGCTTGTAGATGCGGCATAACGCGTACATGACGTTGATCGGATAAGTTTTTTAATGCCGTGATTTCTGTTACCGTCACCGCGGCCAAATCAACCATCCCCGGTTCTGCGCGGTCATTCTGCAGCCGTGCAAATGCCAGCAGGCTCGAGGTCATGTCGCTGGCACGATCAACCGCCGCCAGCAGATTATCAAGCTGGGCACACCCATCGTCAGAAAGCCTCTCTGTGCGCGCAATAACCTGCGCTTGTGTTTTGATCGCCGCCAAGGGTGTGCGCAGCTCGTGTGCCGCATTATCAGTAAACTGCCGTTCGCGGTTAAAGCTGTCTTCGATGCGCAGAAAAAGACGGTTTAAAGCCTCAATCAGCGGCGCCACTTCGACGGGCACCTCGGTACGGTCAATGGCCGACAAGTCATCGGCGGCGCGGTCATCCACGGTGCGCGATACCACAGACAACCGCCCCAGACCCCGCGTGGTGCCCCGCCACAAAATGGCCATCATCAGGATAATGAACACAATACCGGGAACAATCAGGCTGGTCAGCAGCTGAAAGGCCAGCTCGTGACGGATGGCATAGCGCTCTCCCACCTCAATGGTCTGGCCACTGCGTTCATCGATCATCATGAAATAGCGCCATGGCTTGCCGCTGATATCCAGATCTGTGAAGCCCGGCGCCAACCCTTGAATGACGGGCGCATCCGTCGTCTGCGCGATAACGTTGCCCACTTGCAAGATGCGATAGGCAATCTTACGCTCGTATTTATGCATGGCACCGGCTGGAATGTTTTCAAACGTGGCGGCATCAGGCACAGCGCGCGCAATGGTATGGGCATATTGGACCAGCGTTGCGTCATAAACCTCTTGAATTTCATGATAGATAAACAAGATGGCGATAACGCCCACCACCAGGGCACCCGCCGCAATAGGCAACACCAAGGATTTGAGCAAATCAAT
>JAIXUW010000038.1 GCA_027483355.1 Alphaproteobacteria bacterium | reverse complement strand
GTGGCGGCACGCAAAATTCTGACGCCGTTGGATATTGATATTGCGGTGGTGGTGGGGCTCGCCCAGCGCATCGGTTATTTGCTGACGGGCGGCGCCCTGACCTTGCTAAACGACACAACGCTGCAGTTGCAAGAAAAAACCCTGACACTGACCCTGAAAGGGCAGGCGCATGGCCTGGATGCCGATATCATCGCCGACGCTCTCCGCGATCTAGCGCATGAACTGGGCCGCGAGGCGCAGTTGGTTGTCGGTTAATCCTTTATTTAACGGCTGCGAGTTTATCCGTTTTCTCCACCGGCTTATCCTCCCCCGGCACCGGGATGATCGCCAGTTGGCCCTTGACGAAGCCGATACCGATTTGACCCTCGCGCAGGCGCAGGGCTTCTTCGCCGAACATCTTAAAACGCCAGCCCTTCATCGCGGGGACATCGGCCTCGCGCCCATAGGCGGCGATCTGCTCAAGCTCGGCGGCGGTACACAAAAGCTTGGGTGCGACTTGCGTATTCTCGCATTTCATTTTAAGCAGCACGCGCAGCAAATCGATGGTGGGGCCAATACCGCCCGGCATTTGCACACGGCTTTCGCGCTTGGGCGTGTCTTCGTCCGACATTTCCATGCCGCGCTTGACGGCCTCCAGCACTTCCAGCGCACGGTCGCTGTCGGCGAAACCCTGGCTGATATTGCGCATCTTGGCGAGGGCTTCGCGCGTGGTGGGTGGATGGGTGGCTATTTCGGCCAGCGCCTCGTCCTTCATGATGCGCCCGCGCGGCACGTCGGCTTCTTGGGCCAGGCGTTCGCGCCAAGCGGACAGCGATTTCAACACCGCCAGCACGCGGGGTTTGGTGCTGGGTACTTTGACACGCTCCCAGGCGTCATCAGGCTTGGTCACGTAGTTTTCACGCCGTGTCAGCGCCTTCATTTCGTCTTTAATCCAGGCGGTGCGCTTGGTTTGTTCGATTTTATCGGCGAGCTTCAAAAACACTTTGCGCAGGTGCGTGACGTCAGCCAGGGCATATTTCAATTGCTTGGATGTCAGGGGGCGCTGGGCCCAATCGGTAAAGCGGCTAGATTTGTCGATCTGTTTACGGGCAAGCGCGTTGACAAGCGCCTCGTAGCTGACCTGCTCGCCAAAGCCGCAGACCATAGCGGCGATTTGCGTATCGAAAAGCGGCGTCGGCAGTTTGCCGTTCATCTCGCGGTAAAAAATTTCCAAATCCTGCCGGCAGGCGTGAAACACCTTGAGGACTTCTTTATTCAGCATGACCTCCCAGAATGGCGAGAGATCAATGCCCTCGGCCAGCGGGTCAATCGCATAGGGTTCTTCGTCGTCCCCGGCGACTTGTATCAGGCACAGCCGCGCCCAATAGGTTTTCTCGCGAATGAATTCGGTATCGACCGTGATGAAGTCCGACTTTTTCAGCCGGGTGCAAAGCGTCTTCAGGTCTTTCGTGGTGCTAATCAAGGACATAGGCGATTGTTACACGAAAATCCAGCCCTTCGGTAGGGGGAAAAGTTAAATCTGGCGACGAAGTGTATCAATTGTCGGTCGGCCAGGCTTACGGCTTTCAACGCTATAGCCCAGCTGTTGATAAAAGCCGCTCGCCCGGTTTTCGCCAGATTCCGCGCGCAAGGTCATGGCAATCTGCCCGCGGCTCTGGGCAGTGATGGTCACCTGGCTCATCAACAAACGGCCAATACCCTGGCCCTGCACATCAGGATGGACAAAAAGCTTGTCCAGCTTGGTGACGCGGGTTTTTGCATCATGGCGCGCCAGGCAAAAGCCTACCACGGCATTCCCCCGCAGGGCGACAAGCGCTTCGTGCGGGCCAGCGGGGATTTGTCGATCCATACGGCGTGCCCAGTCGGCATAGGCGGGGGGTGCAAGGGGCGCGCGACCGGCCCGGCGTTCATGCCGCTGCACTGTATTAAAAAGGTCGCGAATACCTTTTTGCCCCGTC
The DNA here is from genome assembly GCA_027483355.1 of Alphaproteobacteria bacterium. Classification (GTDB taxonomy): domain Bacteria; phylum Pseudomonadota; class Alphaproteobacteria; order Micavibrionales; family UBA2020; genus JAEXMB01. The sequence continues at coordinate 3,593 of JAIXUW010000038.1, read as the reverse complement.
TTCCCGATATCGGAGCGTACCGCGGGCCGCAGGGTGATGGAGAAAATATCCTCCATACTTTTTAGCCCTGTGGTTTTGGGGTGGTATCGGTGTTGGTCTGGGCCGGCGCGGTGTCTGTGGGCGCTGTGGATACGCTTTGCTTGGATTTGCGGGCAAAGGCTTTGTTAAAGCTCTCACCCATCGAAGCGGACCAACGCTGGGTTTGCGCAATAGCATTGCCCAAAAGAGGACGGGCGGGCGTATTTGTTTCGGCCGTGGGGGGGCGGTTGACCACACCGTCAGCCAGGCTGAGGCTTGCGTGCAGGGCGGCGAAGGCGGGGATGCCCACCAATATCATCGGCGCCAGGGCAACCGTTGTCGCAACCCCCAGGGCACGGTTGCCGATACGCTTCATATCTTGGCGTAAATCGCTGCCCTTGCTTAACATCAGACCCAAACCACGCACCATGGTGCCGATGGCCGCCAGTGGCAAGGCCACCAGCATCAGGACGGGGAAAAGAAACGGGGTGGCATAAAGAAAGATACCACCGATACCGCCGACGGCGGCGGCACCCAGAACAGAAATAATGCTTTTGGTTTGCGCCCAGCTGGCGCGGGCGGGATCAACCTGGCTGCCGTCCGGGAAACACAAGGTGCGTATCTTGGCGACAATCGCCGCGCGCTTGGCGGCGCTTTGTGCTTGCTTTGCTGTACGTTGTTCTTGTGCGACGTTGGCGTCTGCCGTTGTACTTGCCGATACGGCAGCGGGCGTGCGCGTGGCGCTTTGTTTCAAGTTACGGCCCATCGCTTGCGTTGCTTTTTCAACTTTATCCACCCCGGTGCTTAAAGCATCCAGCGCTTTGAGGGTGGCACGAACCAGGGGGGGATGCTCATGGTGATCTGACATGCGAGGCGCCTTTATAAAGCTGCAAAAAGTCTTGCGAAGATGAGACGGTGGAGTGTTGCCGACTGTAAGCCGTGCGTGTCCTTATGTCAACCACGATAGAGCGGTGCAATGCAGCATAAATTCGCCCTTAAGTCTTTGTTTTTACAAGGTGGCTGTGGATTTTGTTAGCGCTTTCGGCCGGGGGTTGCAGCCGGCAGAGGTGGTAACACCGCGCTTTGAATGGTGGGGTTCATTGCCGTTGCCCAGCGGGCAAATTGGTTTGCGTCGATGGTGACAAAAATACCCTGAAAAATTTCAAACCAGCCGGTGGCACAGCGTTTGGGGTCAGCATTTTGGGTGCCTGTATATTGACGCGCCACCGCTTCGTTAAAACCAAAGCCGCGATGGCTGTCGGCCTCCTGTGCGCGGGCGGCCAGCTTTTCGATCATATCGATGGCGGTCTGCAGTTTTTTCTCGGGCGCGATGATCCAGACCTCAGCGGTGATTTCGGCGGGCACCGCGATACCTTCGCGGGCGAGGGCTTGATCAAGCGGCAGTAAAGCGTCTTCGCGTTTGGTGAATTTAAACATGGCAGAACGGGGTAAAATCGCCATGTTCACTTTTACCTGAGCGGCGGTGGCGACCATTTTGTTTTCGGCCAAGCGGCTGGCAGCATAGGCATTAAAACCACCACGCTCATATTCTGCCCCGTGCATATCCCAAGCGGTCCAGAGTTTGTCGGCATCGATGGTGAGTGCCGCCAAGATGCGCTTGAAGCCATCAGGTTGCGGGTTTTTCAAGCCCCGTTGGAAAGCGTCGCGCAAACGGCCAGTCCGTGTCGTGCCCAAAATGCCTGACGGAAAATCAACAGCGCTATTACCCGTGGCCGGACCCAGAATTTGCAGGTGCGGGTAATAGAGGGTGTTATAGCTGCCGTCTGCCTTTGTAAATGACAGACCGGGGTAAGTCGGGCTCATCATCTTCGTCCTTTGCGGTCGGTAAAAGTGGTAAAGAATGTCCGGAAAATAACAGTTCTTTTTAGTTATGTCAAATATATTCTGCCGATATACCCCCTATCCCGCCCGGATAGGCCCAAAACCCAGGAAACCGTTGTTTTGCCGCGCCTTTCTGATAAAACGGAACGGCACCAACCAAAGAGGATGACCATGCACGCCTATCGCACCCACACTTGCGGCGCCCTTCGCGCGTCTGACGCCGGCTCCACCGTTTTGCTCTCGGGCTGGATTCATCGTAAACGCGATCACGGCGGTCTGTTGTTTGTCGATGTGCGCGACCATTACGGCCTGACCCAATGCGTCATCAATCAGGACAGCCCCGTTTTTGCTGAACTCGAGCGCCTGCGTCTCGAGAACGTCATCCGCGTTGAGGGCGAAGTGGTCAAGCGCATGGAGGGGACGGCGAATGCACATCTCCCCACCGGAGATATCGAAGTTAAAGTGAAATCGATTACCCTGTTGTCGGCGCCGGTCACCGATATGCTGCCGTTGCAAGTCAATTCGGACGAGCCCTATGGCGAAGATGTGCGCCTGAAATACCGTTTCCTTGATCTCCGCCGCGACGTTTTGCACAAAAACATTGTTCTGCGCTCCGATGTAGTGTCGTCGCTACGTCAGCGCATGATTGCCGAAGGTTTCCGCGAATTTCAGACGCCTATTTTGACGGCATCGTCGCCAGAGGGGGCACGCGATTTCTTGGTGCCATCCCGTTTGCATCCGGGCAAATTCTACGCCCTGCCGCAGGCGCCGCAGCAGTTCAAACAGCTGTTGATGATGTCGGGCTTTGACCGTTACTTCCAGATTGCGGCGTGCTTCCGCGATGAAGACGCCCGGGCCGACCGCACCGCTGGCGAGTTTTACCAGCTCGATGTCGAGATGTCTTTTGTGACGCAGGAAGATATTTTTGCCGTCATCGAAAACGTGATCGGCGGTATGTTCGAAGAATTCTCCAACTTTACCGGCACCAAATACGCGGTCACCCAAGGCCCGTTCCCGCGTATCGCCTATGACCAGTCGATGCTGGAATTCGGCAGCGACAAACCCGATCTGCGCAACCCCTTGCGGATCGTCGATGTGACGAGTGTCTTCAGCCGCGCCGATGTCGAATTCAAAGCCTTCAAGGGCGTCATTGAAAAAGGCGGCGTGGTGCGTGCCATTCGCGCCCCCAACGTGGGCGACCGTCCACGCAGCTTCTTTGACAAGCTCAACGACTGGGCTAAAGGCGAGGGGGCTTTTGGGCTGGGCTATGTGACCTTTGATGCCGAGGGCGGCAAAGGCCCGATTGCCAAATTTATTCCAGCCGAAGCGCAAACAGAATTGCGTCAGTTGGTCAGTGCTACCGATGGCGACGCCGTCTTCTTTGTCTGCGACATGGAGGATAAAGCCGCCCCCTTCGCTGGCAAAGCGCGCAACAGAATCGCGCAAGATATGGATATCGTCGAGAAAAACACCTTCAAGTTCTGCTGGGTGGTCGATTATCCGATGTACGAGATCAACGATAAAACCGGCAAGGTCGATTTCTCGCACAACCCGTTCTCGATGCCGCAAGGGGGGCTGGATGCACTCAATACCCAAGACCCCCTCAAGATCAAAGCGATTCAGTATGATTGCGTTTTGAACGGTGTCGAACTGGCTTCGGGCGGCATTCGCAACCATATCCCCGAAGCGATGGAGAAAGCCTTCGAGATTGCGGGTTATCCGAAAGGTGCCGT
>JAIXUW010000271.1 GCA_027483355.1 Alphaproteobacteria bacterium | reverse complement strand
GATCACTGGTCATGGTGCAGCGACTGCTGGCTGCCGGGGTGCAGCCTGATTTTAAAACGCGGCTTGGCGATATAAAAAATCATCTCACGCTTGCCAAAGAACAGGGCCCTCAATTTTATAAGCTGATTGCGGCCTTTCAGACGCCACCTATCGAAAAGCAAATAATAAAAGCCACGTCTGATGTCGCTTGGCAGCTGGTGAGCGAGACCGAGGTGGCTGTTATTCGTCCAGCCGATACCTTGCCCTATCATGTCACCGAAATTTTCAATTTCGCTACCGGTATCTATACCCGCATCAATCGCAACATCAAAACTGGTGCCGAAAGCAGCGCGATGCTGGATTTCAGCCACATCACCAATCCTCATTTGCTGCATGAAGCCACCGTGCACTTGCAGCGTCTGGGCGGTCAAGCGGCGGAGGGGCAGGAGGCGAGCAAACCGCGCTCGCTGCTCACCAAGCCAGCCACCAAGGAGATACCCTCATGTTCATGACCCTTGAACAAAAGTCACAGGCGATCCCCAAGCTGATGGCGCAAATATCACAGGTTGACTCAAAAAAGCGGCTAAAAATAAGTAATAAAATTGCCACTTATCTGGCAGATGGGGCCACTGTCTATGCTAACCAACATACGGGTGGTTACGGACTTCTAGCGGACGCCATTTTTTATGATGTGTCTGCCCTGGCCGATTACTGTCTTGAACATGATATCGACTTGGAAACAAAGGGCGCTTATAGTAAATCTCCCCTGATAACGGCTCTCGAAATTTGGTACACCCGTGGGGATTATGCCGAGCGTCTGTTAGACAAAGGCGTCGATGTGACGCAAAAAAATTTCGATGGTCAAACCATCCTCATGCTGGCCCTTAAAAAGGGTAAGGTCGATCTGGCTCAAAAACTTATTGATAAAGGGCTGTCGCTGCGCGACGTGACCGATAAAGGCTATACCTGTCTGCATGCTGCCATCGAGTCGGGGGATGTTGCATGCGTGAATTTCGTTCTGGCTGCCAACCTGCCGCTGGATACAAAATGTAATGGCAATCCCTATGCGGTATATGCAATTCAGGCTTCAAATCTTGATATTCTTAAAGTTTTGCTGGTCAAAGGGATGCAGCTCGACTTTGGTACTGCTTATGGATCGCATAAGCAGCGTCTGTTGGATTACGCCGCCATCTATCGTCATCGTGGCAACGGCTCACTGGTCATTGAATTTCTTAAGGCCTATCAAGAGAGCAGCCTCCGCAAAGCCCAGGAAATTCAAGAGCAAGCGGCCCGTGCGGCGCGTACCGGCTGGCGGCTTATCAATCCTGATACCGTAGCGCATATTGATGAACAGGTAGCCATCGGCTACTGCGTCACCGAAATTTTCAATTTCCGCGCAGGACTCTATACGCGCATTCATCAGAACATAGAAACGAAAGCTGAAAGCAGCGCCATATTGGATTTCTCGCAGATTTCCCAGCCCCAGCTTGTGCTGGAAGCAACCGAACAGCTGCGGCGTTTGGGTGGTGCCCCCGTTACGGCGGCACCGATAAAGACACTCAAAACAAGAAAGGCATCATAATGGAACTTATGAAGGCCACCCCCGCCGTTAACCGCTCACCCCAATACCTTTTTGACGGCTTGGTTGCTTGGCTATCGGACGTCATTGTCGATAAAAAGGCGCCCGGTCTGTTGGTGGGTATCAGCGGGACCGATTCTGTGTTGGCATTCTTATTGTGCGCGCGTGCTTTTGCACAGCTTGGGCGCCCTGAGCGCGTTTTGGGTATTCATTACGGTCTGCCTTTTCCACCGACCGATAAAACCCCTGAAGAGGCGGCACGAATTGTCTCTATTAACCCGAGTTATCGCTGGGTGGCGCGGGTGGTAATGCCTTGGTTGCAAACTCAGGCACCACAATCGCAACTGGTGGTGGATGACACTATTGATTTTACCTGTGACCATCAACGCTGGGCCGCTTTATTTAAATCGTCTTTGAATGGCACTGCGCGCACCGAGATGCTGACGGATAGTGGCCATTACTGGGTGGTAGGGACGCGCAACGCCACTGAGACGGCGCTGGGTACCTATGCCAACCTATCGGGTGCTGTCAGTTTACAGCCTTTGATACACTTGTGGAAAAGCGACGTATTGGCAATGTGTAAATGGCTGGGTGTGCCGCAACTGGCGCTGGATAAAAGCCGCCAGGTCGATTGCGATTGCGGTCGGTACGACCTCGCCGCCGATCATATCGAAGAAGTGGATCTTATCCTCAAACACCGGGCCGGTACTTTCAGCAGGGCTGCACTTGTGGCAGCTGTGCCAGCAGAGCTGTTGCGTAATCTTGAAGCTTTCGTGGACGATCAATGTCGTTATGCGGGCTTCAAGAAACAAATTCCTTATTGCCCGCCTGCCGGCTAATGAACGCGGAAAAAGAACTGACGCGGCGCTTTGCTACTCTTGTTCAGGAGGGTTCTTTTGATGCGCTTGCCGAGACGCCTTGGCCCGCGCCCGAGACGATGCTAGCCGAGGCTTTTACGGGCGATCTGCCATCGATCACGGCACGCTGTGGTGTATTAGGTTTTTCTTTCCCCGTGTGGCGCTTCCTGACGCAAGGAGAGCGGGGGGCTTCGCTGGTCGAATATTTCGGCATGACGCGCTTATCGCGCCCCAATGATCTACGTGATGCCACATTGCCTGATCCCGCCCGGGATGAATTCGGTATCGGTTTTTCATGTACCAAGGACGGACATTACATCGAATATCGTCGCGCGTATATTTTAGCGGCGCATCCACAGAGGGGCTGTCTGATCATTCGCAATAACTCATGGTTTTTTGGGCGTGACCGCCTACCGTGGCCGGCAGCCATCTCTCTCAAAAAGCAGAGTAACGCCGCTTGGCAGGCCATCACCGCAGCCGATTTCAAAGATTTTATGCCTATTGATCAGGCACCTGATATCTCAGCGGCGCTGTTAGCCATCATCGAAAATCATGACGATCAATTACACAGCTGGTTATTAGCCGATGGTCACCCGCACCTTTGCGCCTTCTTGCGCGCCAAAATAACGCAAGGGCGGGGGATGCCCTATCTGGGGTGGGTGAAAACCGGCATGCCGCCGTGGTCACCGATCGATGTGCAGCCTTTGCGTGAGTCGTTGGTTGCGCAATTGGTACAGGCGCCGCAAAATTTTCACCGTCCAGGCTATCGCCTGACGCTGCTATCTGGCCCAGGCGGTGACCTGCCCGCGTTTTAAAGTGGCGAGACTTTTTGTTCGATGGCGCCGAAAATGCTGCGGTTGTTTTTATCCAGCATCTCGATTTTCACTGTGTCGCCAAACTTCATGAAACGGGTGATACTTTCACCGGTTTCGACCTTTTCCAGCATCCGTTTTTCGACGATGCAGCAAT
>JAIXUW010000167.1 GCA_027483355.1 Alphaproteobacteria bacterium | reverse complement strand
TTCGCCATGAACCCACCAATGGCCGCAGACAATCCACCAACAAGCATAAGCATCTTCCAGCCACCGCTTGCTTTATCAAGGGTTGCAAGAATTGACTTGATGTCGCCCTTCATTTCGGCAACATCCTTCTCCAGACGTTCGACTTGCACTTCCATTCTCGCAACCGAAACTTCAACTTTGTCCATGCTTACCGAAACCTCGCCGTTTTGGCGGCTATCTTTTTGGGTTGCGGAACAAACTGCTTACCCTTCTTTGTGCCTTCACGCTTTGCCTTGGTTGTGGCGGCGTATTCTTTCGAGGTGAGAGCCTGACGGGCCTTCTTTGGGAGATAGCGTTCGCCTGTTTTTCCGGAGGGTTTCCCGCTCTTTGTGCCCCAATCTTCCTTGGACCACTTACTCATGGACTTCTGGGCGGAGGTTTTTTCGCCAGAATATCCACCACCCTTGCTTTTGTAGATCTTTCCAGCAAGCTGCATAGCCCGGGCAGAATGTTTCCCACCCATCTTTGCCTTAGCTTCCGCCTTAGCCCTCGACCACAATGCTTCGTTGGTGCGTCCCATCTAACAATTCCACGCGCGGAGGGATTTATTGATGCGGCTGTTGGGATCTTTGGCAGTTTTAGAAGAGGTGAGCTTCTTCTTCATGCCGCTCATCCGGGCGCAGAATGATTTCTTGCGGGAGCCACCTTCAGGCTGGGGAGCCTTAAGCCCCGGCTTTCCGGGGTTTGCACGATTATAGGAGGCACGACCTTTGGCGTTGAGGCCACCTTTAGGGTTCTTGCCTTCCTTGCGAGTCCAAGCAGGGGATTTGGCCATTGTTTAACCGTAGAAGACTGTGGCGGTTACATTGGCACCAACGCCAACAAAGATGCCGTTCTCGCAGAGAATGCCTTCTCCGGGGATCTTCACGGGTAGGCCAATTGTGTTGTAGGTGTCGAGTTCAAGCAGAATGTCGGTGTACATATCCACAGTGCCATTGGCAGTGCCGGATGTGACAGATGTTACCGTGAACGTGTTCTGAGTTGCGTTCGATACCGCGTAAACGCCATCCCGCATGGTTGTGCCAGCAGCAACGTCGATGAAAACGCGGTCTCCATCCGCAACGCCATTGTTAGTGATCGTGACGGTAACGAGGGTCCCGGTGCGACTCCAAGTTCCAGACTTCACCACAGTCGGGTCAGCAACGGCAATATTGCGTGCCGAAACAGTGGCAGATGTAACGGTGATGCCCTTAAGCCTTGTCCGGTAATTCACCGCCGTGCCAGAGTCTTTTGCGATGTAGCTCTTAACGTCATACTGCATCATGGCATCACCCGTAAAAGATCGTTGTTGTCACGGATGCGCTGGGGATTCCAACATAAATACCATTGTCGGAAAGGATGCCTTCTCCGGGTATCAAGGTGTAATAAGACGTTCCGCTTGAGCAATCAAACTCAGCGAGAATAAACGGGTACAAATTCACATTTCCGCTTGTCGTGGCGGAAGTTACTGTGACCGTAAAGGTGTTCTGGGTGACATTCGACACATTGTAGGCCTCGTCTTGTGCCGTTCCGGAGGTGAAATCCATATAAATTCTGTTCCCGTTCGAAAGCCCGTGGTTCGCAGAAGTAACGGTGCAGACAGTTGACCCCGGCACATCATATGTACCGGAGACATAAATGTTGTCGCAAAACGAAATATTATACGTGACAGAAGTCGAGGGTGAAATAACGACACCCTTAAGGCGGGTCTTGTAGTCAACCGCAACACCAGAAACTGTGTTGTGAAATGACTTTACGTCATACTGCTGAGCCATTCAAGCCTCCTGAGTTTAAACGGGGCCGAAGCCCCGCTTGTTAGGTGGCGGAAAGAACGCCGCGTGTGTCAACGCGAAGCCAAGCGGAGCCGTTGGAGAAGGCAATGATGGGAGCACCGTTCGCGCCGTTATTTACATAGATCTGACCGCCCTCGCTGAGAGTCGCGTCAGGAACAGTAGCCACTGTGAAGGTTTCTGAAACCTTTACGGGGCCGGAAAAGCTGGTATTTGCCATTGTATTATCCTTGCAGGATTTTGACCAGTCAGTCTCTGCAAGCGTCTGCCGGGACAGTCTGAAAGGCCGGGTTGCCCGGTATTGTATCAGGCGAAAATCCATGTTATTGTTCACTATAACTTGGAGAATTCACATGACGGATTTGGAAAAAGCTTGGCTTGCTGGCTTCATAGACGGAGAGGGGTGTATCGGCCTTCAGTGCATTAAAGCGCACGGAAAGAAATACTTTGGAATCCGCATACAAATCACTCAAACCAGCCCCGGCGTTCTTGAACATGTTGCCAAGATAACCGGAGTAAACAGACTTTGTCGGACAAAACGTCTCGGCGCAAATCAAGCTGACGCTTGGAGGTGGGACGCAGACATGAATGACTCTGAAAAAGTCCTTACCGACATTCTACCATACCTCATTCGGAAGAAAGAAGTAGCTGAACTCGCAATAGAATTTATGAATTTTTGGAAGAAAAATAGGCCCCCGAAGAAGCCGAGAGGCAAACTTCAGGAGCCTATTGATTATTCAAAATTTGAGGAATACAAAGAGAGATTCCACAAATTAAACGCAAGGGGGAAAGAGGGGCGGTAGCCCCTCTTTGTTTTTTTAGGCTCCCGGCGAGCCCCAAATTCCGAGCGGATCACTCACCCCGTAGCTGTACCTCTCTCGGGCCTTGTACCTCACGTTGCCTGTATCGAAGTCGCCATCCATAGATGTAGACATCGGGGTACGAACGAAGTGCTTCATGCCGTTCGGAACGTCCGTGATCAGGTAATACGAATCGGTGTCTGTAAGGTAGTGGTTTACAGAGTAGCCTTCCGGGATCGTACCGTTGGTCTTGATCGCGTTGATGTCGTTATCGGCAGTTGCTGTGCGGAGTTCAGTCTCCAGCAGGCGCGTAGCCACGAACATCAGGTTCGGCGGAACGATCAGCTTACGCGGGCGAGCCGCGATGAGCAGGCCGCGCTCGTCCTTCCAGCCAGCAATCTGAATGACAGCGGCCTCAAGCGAGGTCTCATTCAGGTCGGCGGGGGTGGACTGCGTGTTGTTGTTTGTGGCACCAGACACCAGAGGGTGAGCGGTGTTGAACAGGGTAACGCCGTCACCCGACACAAACGAACCACCAGAGAAGCCGTTATTCAGCGGGAAAGCCGCCTTAACCTGCTTCGTGTAGGCCATCGAACGGGCGAGAGCCTTGGTGTAACGCGAGGAGAGCGAATCGTAGAGGTTATCTTCCATCGCCTCTTCGGTGATGGAGAAGCCCATAGCGATTGTTTCGTGGTTGTAACGGGCGGTCCAGACTTCCTGCGCGTTATCGTAGGAGATGGCAGAGCCTTCGGCCTTAACCGGGGCAGTGCCGAAGCCCGAAAGCTTCAGTTCCTCTTCAAACGAACGCTCGGAGGTCTCTGTTTCGTAGATCGCCTCGTCTTCGTTTTCGTATTTCTTGTACTCAAGACCGAACAGGGCATTCAAACCCGGAAGCAGTTCCTTGAGAAGTTGTGCGCGTGAAATAGCCATTTTCTATATTCTCCTATTACACGCCAGTCGGATTCATATACGAATGACCGTAGGTCATTGTAACCGCAGCGTTCGATGAATTGCTCGAAACAGCAGCAGGCATGTTCCACTTAACAAGAAGATCGGTGAAAGCATCACCAACCGCAGACTCGGGACCGTCAACAAAGCCAACGATGCGGAGCGGCAGCGTTGCTGTGGTGGCAAGAGAAGCCACATCAGCAGATGTTTCCGAGTTGCCAGTGTTCGTGTCACCAGAGAACGTGCTGAAGCCAATGTTGATGCCAAGCGCTGTCTGCGGGACAGTATCGTCGGCCTGAACCTGCATCACGACATCCGGGTCATCGACCACATACGCGAAAGCGTCAGTGGCGACTGTGCCAGTGGGCCAGTACTGCTTGAAGATCTTGTACTTCAGGTTCGGATCTGTGTATGTGCAACCGACAAAAACGCCGACAACGCCAGTCGCGGCAACGGTGGTGGTGCCAGTTTCTGCAACAACAACGCCAGAAGCGTTGATAGCCACAGGCTGGCCGTAGAAGATGTTAGAAGCATACGCATTGTTGATCTTGATCAGACGAGTCGAGCCAGCATAGGGCTGACCGCCGATAAGATTAACAGGGCGCAGGCCGTAGGGGGCTGCTGTAGAAGCCATGTTTTTTTACCTTGTTTAAAGCCGGGTTAACCCCGGCCCTTGCCAAATGTTACCCGCGTTGTGATCTCCGGCTTGGAGAGCGGCATACGCGGATCGTTTCCACGCATGAAGTTGTTTTCCACGGAGACCATCTGGTTCTGGGCGGTCTGACGGTAGTAGGCGTCACGCTCAGTCATCATTTCATCCGGGGCCTTGCAGAGAAGAAGGCCACCAACCTCAATATTTTCCTTGAAATCCGAATTACGGTCACGCAACACAGTTATTTCAGGATGTTCCTCTGCCTTTACAGGTTCCCATCCCTGACGGAACTTGGATGACACATTCGTGTTGTCCGAGCTATTCAGAGTGGAGGTGCGGATCCAGCGATAACGCCAGCCATCCTTCTTATCTGGTTCGGGAAGAACCGTGGGCGGAGCCCAAGACTTCTTGCGCGAAGATGCTTCGCGGTTATCGCTTTCGCGAGGTGTGCGCTTATCCATTCATGGACCTCAATTTCTCAGCAGCGTACTGCTCGATTGTCAATCCGAGGCGCTTAGCGATAGCAACTTCGGATGCCGATAGCTGGATTTTGCGTGGTGGGGTCGAATTTCTTTTTACTGGAGCGACCACTACACTCTTGTTCTGCTGAGTCGGCTTGCTATCGGCGTAATCCTCATCAGCAGCAATATGCGGGTAGCGCTTACGCACTTCCCTGTCGAGCGCATTCCAGTAATCTTCGGTACTGGGATCTATACGCTCAAAAACTACAAGTCGGTCATGGATGTGCCGCGCGTAATCGGTCATCTCGCGGTCACGACCAAACCAAGTATTCTTCTTTGCCCATGCCACCGTCCGGGCATCCGGCTGCGGCGGCGGGGTTTGGGGCTGATACTGAGGCGGAGGTTCGGGTTCGAATTCCTCAATCTCAACAGGGCGGAAGCCCTTTACCTTGTCTGCTTCAATCGAAAGGCGCGCAAGATCCTTGTGTGCATCAACCTGCTTATCGATGTCCCCGAGTTCCATAGCCTCCCTGAGACGCCGCTTGGCAACCTCAAGTTCGCTCTCAACCCGGGTCTGCATCTGATCAGCGATAATCGACTGACCGGAATGCAGAGCCTTCTTCAGGTTGGCATTTTCAGCCATAACCTGCTTAGCATAACCCGCAAGAGCGGACTGCTGGCGCTCAAGCTCCTCTTTCGCACGGCGTTCTTCGTGGTACTCGTACTTGAGCTTGCTTATGCGCTTCTTGACCTTATCGCTGTACTGAGATACCTCGTCTTCCTCTGGAAGATCGGGCTCACCAGCACGGCGGGGCCTATTTTTATCTTCAGGCGGAGTATCGTCTACGATCTCTACCTGAAGATCGGTTTCCGTGCCCGCAATCTTGTCGGACTCCGGGCCAACCGCTTCATTATCCATGTCGCTCATGCCCGCTCAATCCCCTCTGGATTATCAAGGATCGCCTCAACACTATCGTCGTTGATTAGGCGGAACTCCTTACCCCCTACCTTGAATCGTGTGCCGGAATAAGCACGGAACATGATCCAATTTCCCGGCTCACAATAAGGGCCTTCGGGGAAACGGTCGGGGTCTGAATAGCAATCAGGCCCCATGCTGAGGACTTGGCCAACAATACTGGCCGTTTCTTCCTTGGTTTTTAGAACATCCGGTCGGATGATCCCGCCCTTGGTCTTTTCCTCGACCTCCGGCACTGCGATAAGAATCCTATAGCCTGTGGGGCGAGGAAGCTTATCAAGGATTTCTTTCGAAATCTTGATCTCAGAGTACATGCGTATTCCTACGTTGTTGCGCCCTTCGGCGATGGCCACCTTTATGGTGTAAGCCCATAATATATCAAAGAATACTCAAACCCAAAATCAGTCTTCGTCTTTGTTTTTCTTTTCAATATCAAGTATTTCCCTCTCAGCCATAGCAAGACCAGCAATAACGCCAGTCATATACTTATACTGATGGAAGTCTTGAGCCCCGCCAAGGGCAAGATCATCTGCAAAATCGTTCATCATTTGGCGGATCTTCCCTTTCAATACAAAGAATTCGCTCAATTACCTGCCTCCGGTTCGTGCATTTGAAGAGAGCGTCTGGCCGACCACTTTAGCCGTTTCCAAGAGGATCTTGTCCTCTTTGTACTTGGCGTCTGTTTCGGCTTGCTTTTCCTTGACCTTGACCGCTTCGTCCTTGATACGAAGCTCTTCACGCTGCATGACTGTGAGCGGGTCATTTTCCTCCTGCTGTTGCTT
>JAIXUW010000010.1 GCA_027483355.1 Alphaproteobacteria bacterium | reverse complement strand
CGACGCACGCGGGGTCGTTCGATGTCGCCTATTTGGGGTGTCTGCCCAACATGACGCTGATGGCGGCGGCCGATGAAGTGGAATTGCAAGATATGGTGGCCACCATGATTGCCTATAACGACGGCCCGATTGCGCTGCGCTATCCGCGCGGTGAAGGGGTGGGCCATGAATTGAAGCCGCGCGGCGCGGTTTTGGCGATTGGTCGGGGCCGTATCCTGCGCGAGGGTAAAACGGCGGCGCTGCTGTCTTACGGCACGCGTCTGGCGGAATGCCTGAGTGCGGCAGATCAACTCGCCGCCCGCGGTATCAGTGTCACGGTGGCGGATGCGCGTTTTGCCAAACCGCTGGATGGGGATTTGGTCGCGGGTTTAGCCGCTCGCCATGACATCCTGATCACCATCGAAGAAGGCTCGGTCGGTGGTTTCGGGTCGCTGGTGCAGCAGTTTTTACTGGAAGCAGGGGCGCTGGATGCGGGGAATGTCAAGCTGCGCTCCATGGTTTTCCCTGATCGCTACATCGACCACGATACCCCGGCCAAACAATATGCCGAGGCGGGCCTGACCGCGGCCGATATCGTGGCCAAGGTGGAGGGCTTGCTGGCGGCGGCCCTGCCAGCAGCGCGCGCGGGTCGTTAAAAACCGATACGCTGCGTTTTATCGGCCCTTTGTCATCCTGCCGCGATGCCGAGGGATCTCGTCGAGGCAGTGAGCGCAATAAATAACAAAGAAAATCAACGACATAACTGTTTATATTTGACAGAATAGTTGGAATCTGGGAAGGTGCTGCAGCTCTTTTCCAATATAAGGATTCCCGCTGTGCCCCAACCGACCGACCAAGCCCAGAACGCCGCCGCCACGCTGCAGCAGCTTAAAGGCCAAGCCCAAAGTCTGGCCGAAACGTCGAAGACGGATTTCGCCGCTGCCCTGCAGGGGATGATGAAATTGACCGCGCCGGTTTTGCCCGAGGTGCGCTATGACCATCGTCTGAAATGGCAACGCGCAGGCGTGCGCCTGATCACCTTGGCATTCCCGCTTGTTTACTTTAAAGAGACCCCGCGCGAAGAAGCCCTTGATAAAATTCAAGCGGCTTATTATGGCGCACTGAAGACCATGGCCGCTGAAGCGGTGCATCAGGACGCGGTCCACTTCCATCCCTTTGTGAAACTCTGCCGCCGCTTGGGCTGCGCTGATATCGCCCGTGCTACGCTGGCGGCCTACCAACGGCGCCAGGCGGAAAACACCGCGATTGAGCGCATCGCCGTGGTCCTGAACGCGCAAACACCCCCCGCCTTGCCCGCACCCGAACTGCCGGTATTGCCAAGTCATGCGACCGCGGTGATTGTGCCGCCCGCACGTCCCCCCGCGCCCCGCAAAATGGATATTTAATCACTCATCTCATCCCACTTTAAAAAGGATATTGATCATGACCGCCTCCCTCGCCACCACCACCGACCTGCTTAACCAGCGGCTGGAAGATATCCGCGCCAAGGCGACGACGGATTTCAAGGGAGCGGTGGCGGATCTAGAAAAGCTGTCGGCGCCCCTGGCGAGCGAGGTGCGTTATCGTCAGTTGGTCCAGGCGGCCAAGGTAGGCGGCATGGTGATGGGGGCAGGTATCCTCGTTGCATCTCTGGGACTTCCCATGGCGGGGCTGGCGTTTGCCGGGGGTTTTGTAGGCATGGCTGTGTCTCTCGGCAGTCTTATGTATTTGATCGATCCCGGCCGTACCCCGCGCCGCACGGCTTTTCTGGAGAGCAAACAAGAATTCACCTCTACCGTCCGGGCCCTGCAGTCGGCCGCCCAGCAACAACCCCCCGCCGATTGCAAAGCTTTCATGAAGCTGTGCCGCCGCATTGGTTTTAAAGGCGTCGCTCAGGATTTGGCCGCCGATCAACGCCAGAAGGCCGCGCAGGAAGCAATGCTGCGCCAGTTCACCGCTGTCTTGCCGATCCAGGCAGCGCCAGCACTCACCATGCAGGTCTTGCCACCCTTGTCGACCCCGACCGAGATGCCGGTTGCGGTTGAAGCGCCGATGGTGACGTCGCGCAAAAACATGCCCCTGTAAGTGTAAATATTTCTTGTAAAGGATTTTTGACCATGCCCCAGCTCACCACCACCCCGCAGACCAACGCTTTCAATCAATTGAAAGAAAACCTCAGCCATTTTGCCGCGCAGTCGGAAACCGATTTCACCGCCGCTTTGGCGGGTATCACGCAGCTGGGGGCAACCCTGGAGCCGGAGGTGCGTCATGATAAATCCTTTCGGTTGGTCAACGGTGTAATGGTGTGCGGCGGGATGATGCTGGGCATCGGCTCGCCTTTTGTGACGTTGTTGATGGGCGCGGCCCTGGGCCTAGGGCTGGTTGCTGTTATACCTGGGTTCATTAGCCTTGGTGTTGGCTGTGGCGTCGGTATGTGGGTGTCTCGCCGGGAGTATGGCCACAAGCCGCGCCAGCAAGCTTTGGAGAATGTCCAAAACCAATTCAACATCGCTTTGAATAAAATGAAGCCGCATGCAGCCGTGCAGAATGCGGCCACCTGTGGTGCCTTTATCCAGCTCTGCCGTCGGCTGGGTTGCGACGGTATTGCCAAACAAACGGAAGTAGCGGCGCGTATGCATGTGGCATCGCTGGCCGCACTCGGTCGCACCATGGTTATGCCCGCCCTTGAGGGGCCATCGGTGCTCCGCGACAAGGTTTTGCCGTCGCTGGATGTAGCAGCACCTGTACCTGCCCCCCAGTCGGGTGCCGTTTTGCGCCCGAACACGCCGCGCCCGCCTGTCTTGTAAACTTTTGCAGACAGGGGATGTGAGCCTTGCAAGAACGTGGCACCACCCTTTTGAGCCGCCGTCAATTTGTGGGCAGCCTGTTGGTGGCGAGTTTTGCCTTGGGTGCCGACACGCCGCAGCCAGCATCGGCCTATCCGCCGCTGCACAGTCTCGATATCCTGCCCAAGACGGGTGCTGCCCCCACCAGTATGGTGGTGCTGTTGCATGGTTTTGGTGCCAATGGTCAATCGTTGCGCTGGTGGGCCGATGCCTGGGCTGCTG
>JAIXUW010000092.1 GCA_027483355.1 Alphaproteobacteria bacterium | reverse complement strand
CTTCCCTCTCCAACACCAATGAAAGGTGCGCTCCTTGTGAGTGGCGAACCTGGCACTGGAAAAACCCGCTGGATACGCGAGCAGGCCAGCCTCAGCCGAGCGAAACTCTTCCGCTGGAACGCGCGCACAGACCGCAGCCTCCGCGAGGGCCGTGAAATTCTACACCAGCAGGTCCGCTCAAAAGAGCGGCTTTTTGTCTGGATTGAAGGCGCAGATGACCTCACGCAAGAGGCGCAGGCCTTTCTCCGTCGTATTTTGGAGACTGCCGCACCCAATGTCACCTGCTGCCTGGAAGTCCGTGAGCTGTGGCGCATGTCACCGCCTATTCTCTCTCGTAGCACAGTGATTACCATGCGCACAGAAACCTCCTTTCGAGACGCACGAAATACCACCGTAGCCCGTCATCTTGGTCTCGCATGCTGTCCACCACCTCTGGCAACACTTCCGGCCTGCTCCGATATTCCCCGACTCCGCAAGGAGGGAGAGGACCCATATCGTATTCTGACCTGTATTATTGCTACATACGGTCTTAAAGAGAAGTCTGTTCAATCCTGTTTGAAAGCTATTGGGGCGGGCTCTTCCCCTTGGATACAAGTCAGCAACTTCCTATTAAGTTTACCTACTGCGTCCCCCGCAGCATCCCAATAACACGCCACCCCTTCAGATGGATATTGGGGGTGAAGGAGCGAGCGTCTACGCGGAGGCGAAAGGGGAATATACAAAACAGCTTTGTCAGTATCTGGTTCCGGCCCTCCAGCAGTATTTCCTTGATATGCTGGAGGATGCGAAGACGAAAGAGCCCGATACAAAAAAGCTGCTCGTGCAGTTCCAGACAATGTTGGAGGATGTTGCTGACTGGAATATCGATAAAGTCCAGCGTGAGACAACTGCGCTAACTCTAGCAACTCAGTGTGACTATTTGGAAGAGCTACTTACGGCCGTATTCATTGCTCATACAAAGGTCTTGTCTGCAATCCGCCTGACTACTCGTCAACGGAAGCTACAGATTACCATTCCGAAGCTCGACCATTTCCTCCATAGAACACTCACGGAATGTGCTCGGATTCTGTGGAGCAACACATTCCTGTTTTCGCCCACCGCACCTTCTATGGAGCGCCAGCGCAATATGCGCCAGATTGAAAAGCTTCTGTATGATGGCGTCCATCAGGGTATCCGTGGTCTGCTCCCTGTAAAGAACATTCTGCGCGAGTATCTGCGTGATGATGCTGGAGAAGATGAGGATGAAGAGGAGGGCGAGACTGAGGTGGTTGCCACAAAGGAGGGTGGTTCAACTACAGAAACGGAGTCTATTGAGGGCAGTGACGCTCCTATAGAGAAGGTATCACCTCCTGCTCCGCCAACGACTCCTGAGCATGCGGCATCTACGGTCGCCCCTGAGGCCAAAGAGCCTCTTGATTTGAGTGGAGCGGTAGCCCCTGCTGCGCCCGCAGCCCCGTCCTCTCTCTCCTTTTCAGGACTTGACACGGAGCATACTTCGGCACAGACTCCCTCCGGCCCGGAGGTTAACGATGCTTTAGAGGATGGCGAGGAGGAGATTCAAATCTTAGAGGGAGGTGCCGAGCCTATGGATGAGTTTGAGGATCTTGACAAACCCGCCGCTCCCGCAGCTCCTGTTGAGGATGAGCCGCTGGCTATGGAGTTTGAGACACTTGCCTAAAGAATTGCGTTTGCGCGCCCGGCAACGCGCTTTTTTTTCCTGGCAGCGGGCCAGAATATGTCAGACTCCGCAATTACATCGCCCCCCTTGATGACAGGTATGGCATTAGGTGGTGTTCTTATTTCTGCACTTGGCGCTGGCAGCACATTGTATGTCGAGCATAAGAAGCCAACGACTAAGAGTGTCCTGCGCGATTTTATAATTGGTGCCGTTATGGTCGCAATGATTATTCAGCTTCTACCTGAGTCATCCGCAGCCACAATTCAGTTTGTGCTCGGTCTCGTGCCGCTTGCACTCTTCCAGCGAGGAGGTAGAGCAGAGGAAGCTACAGAGAAGCCTACATCCAGCGGTATCTTTGGAGGGCTATTGGGTGGTGGAACAGCAGTCATCACAAGCTCTACAGAGCCTGAAGTGAAGGTTGGTGTCCCGCGTTTTTAACGGCGGATTCAGTAGAACTTGTCCAATGAATATTCTGACGCTTGCAGCTCTGTTTTTCCTGCTGTCGCCAGGTGTATTGCTTACAATTCCCCCTGTGGGAGGTCGTCTCTTCTTTTCGGGTCGCACCAGTGTGTGGGCGGCTGCCGCACACGCACTTGTGTTTCTCCTGATTGTGTATTGTGTAAGCGAGATGAATTGGACTGCCGAGGGATTTCAGTTTGGCGCTGGGTGTCCATGTAGGCAGGCTGGGCAGGGGGCCTGTACAGGATGCCCTTGCTGCGCAAGAAGAACATTTTCTTTGTTTTAAATGAATGAATAAGAATATATACTAAAAACAAGAATGGTAGTAACCATTCTTGTTTTTGGCACACAACAATAACGCCAAGTGCCTAAATTAAGATACACGTTATGGATAGCGGCGCTCAGCGCCGCTATCAGTAGTGTGTCTTAATTCTTGGAACATGGCCTTACGCAAGCGGGTGCTTAGTT
>JAIXUW010000170.1 GCA_027483355.1 Alphaproteobacteria bacterium | reverse complement strand
TTTTTTCGACCATCACGCTGACGTTCTTTTCGCTGCGCGCGGTGGTCAGTTCAGCTACGGTTTCCTCGAACTGTTGCTTGAGGTCGTCGGGGGCTTGTTTATACCAGTCTTCGTCGCGATCGGCTTCGGCTTCTTTCAGCTCGCTGGCGGCATCGGCCTCGGCGGTCAAGCTTTCGCGGAAGGCGCGGTCGGCTTCGGCATTGGCTTCGGCTTCTTGCAGCATCCGGTTGACATCATCTTCGCTGAGGCCGCCATTGGCCTTGACGGTGATCTTCTGGGCGCGGCCGGTCTTGAGATCTTTGGCGCTCACCAGGAGCACACCGTCGGCGTCGATGTCGAGCGAGACTTCAATCTGCGGTACACCGGCGGGGGCGGGGGGTATGCCATCCAAGGTGAATTCGCCCAGCAGCTTGTTGTCGGATGCCTTGGCGCGTTCGCCCTGATAAATCATGACATTGACGTTACGCTGGCCATGTTCTGCGGTCGAAAAGACATCCTTGATGGTGGTGGGGATAGACGAGTTGCGCGGCACCAACACTGTCATGGAATCGCCCGCAGCGCGGATACCAATGGACAGCGGTGTCACATCGAGCAATAGGACATTGTCCACTTTTCCATCGAGTACGGCGCCCTGTACGGCGGCCCCCATAGCGACGATCTCGTCAGGGTTGACGTCGCGCTTGGGCTCTTTACCAAAGAAAGCCTTGACGGTTTCAATGACCAGCGGCATGCGGGTCTGACCGCCAACCAAGATAACTTCGTCGAGATCCGCTGCGGTCAGATTGGCGTCGGCCAAGGCTTTTTTGCAAGGCTCCAGCGTGCGATCCACGAAAGGCTTCAGCAGTTTTTCCAATTGCGTTTGCGTCAGGTTGAATTCAAAGTTGATGGCGCCGCCCGGTGTCTGCAGCAAGAAGGGCAGGTTGACGACAGCCGATTTTTCACGGCTGAGTGCTTTTTTGGCGTCTTCCGCCTGTTCACGCACGCGCTGAATGATTTGCACGTTCTTTTGGCGGCTGGCGTTGTCTTTCAGGTTGATCTGATAATCGGCGGCATCGTAATCAACGCCGTTTTCAGCAGCGCGCTCGGCTTCCTCGGCAATGTGGGCGTTCAGCTGTTCGACCAGATATTCGGTGATGGTTTCATCGAAGTTTTCACCGCCCAGGAAGGTGTCGCCATTCGTGGCCAGCACGCGGATCAGGTTACCGTCTTCCTCATCGATCATGACTTCGAGGATGGAGACGTCAAAGGTGCCGCCGCCCAGATCGAAAACAGCGATCTTGCCGCCGCGCTTTTTGTCCATGCCATAGGCAAGGGCAGCGGCTGTTGGTTCATTGATGATGCGTTTGACATCAAGACCGGCAATTTTACCCGCATCGCGGGTGGCTTTACGCTGTGCGTCGTTGAAATAGGCGGGTACAGTGATGACCGCTTCGGTGACTTCTTCGCCCAGTTGCGCTTCGACCGCGGCTTTCAGTTCGCGCAAAACTTTGGCGCTGATTTCGGCGGGGGCCATCGCTTTACCATCGACTTCGACCCAGGCATCGCCATTGGGGCCAGCGACGATTTTGTAGGACGACAGGGCCGCGATCTTGGCGACTTCCGGGTCATTGAAGCGGCGGCCAATCAGGCGCTTGACGCCATAGAGCGTATTGAGCGGGTTCATCGCGGCCTGGCGGCGGGCGTTGTCGCCGACGATCCATTCAGCGCCAGCGCCGCCTTTGGCTTTCTTCTGGGCGATCACCGACGGGGTGGTGCGCTTACCAACCGCGTTTTCGTAGATTTTCGCTTTGCCGTCTTCATAAACCGCAACCGCCGAGTTGGTGGTGCCAAGATCGATGCCGATGATTTTGCCCATGGTCTTCTGTGCCTCTTATTTGTTTTGGCTTTCACGTGCCGGGCTGAAGGCCGGGGCGGTGAGAAGCGATTCTGATCGGTGGTGCAGTGGATTATGCAATACTGTTCTGAAAAGGCAACCCTTCTGGAAAAAATATATCGTCTAAAATGCTAACTTATTGAAAAATATAGTTTCTTATAGAAATATCACTGTCCTTTGAATTGACAGGCGGCCCTATGTGCGGACAATAGGGTATGGGTTCTTGCGCTGATCATATAAATGACGCTTTGCCGTCCCCGCTGCCGGTTGTGACGGTGGCCGCCGCCGTGTTGATCGACCGCGATGGCCGGGTCTTGCTGGCCCAGCGCCCGGTCGGCAAGGCTTTGGCGGGCCTGTGGGAATTCCCCGGCGGCAAAGTCGAGGCAGGCGAGACGCCCGAAGCGGCCCTGGTGCGCGAACTGAAAGAAGAACTGAGCATCGAGACGGGGGTTTCATGTCTCGCACCCCTCACCTTTGTATCGCATCGCTATGATGAATTTAATTTTCATCTGCTGATGATGGTCTTTGTCTGTCGCGTCTGGCGCGGCGCGGTTATCCCCACCGAAAATCAGGCGCTGGCCTGGGTCTTCCCGCGCGATTTTAGAAATTACCCGATGCCGCCAGCCGATCTGCCGCTTATCCCTGTGTTACAGGATCTGCTTTGATATGTATGCGCAGGCACCCGATTTGCGCGATTTTTATGCCTCCATGCTGGGGCGGGTGGTTTTACGTGTATTAAAGCCGCGTTTGCGCGGTCTCTGGCCCGATGTGCAGGGTTTGCGCCTGTTGGGGGTTGGTTATGCGACGCCGTTTCTGCGGCTTTTCGCGCCCGAGGCGGAGCGGGTGGCAGCGTTGATGCCCGCGCGCCAAGGTGCCGTTTTCTGGTCAAGTTACGATGGCGCCACCGCTGCCAGCCATGGGCAGGCGGCGATGTGCGAAGAAGACGCCTGGCCCATCGAGACCAGTTCGGTCGACCGCGTGCTGGTCGTGCATGGCGTGCCGGGAGCGGAAAATCTCGATGCGGTGTTACGCGAAAGCTGGCGTGTGCTGACAGGCCAGGGCCGACTGATGCTGATCGTGCCCAATCGGGCCGGGCTGTGGGCGCGGTTTGACCATACGCCCTTTGGTCAGGGCACCCCTTTTTCGATGTCGCAAATCCGCCAGCATCTGCGCGATTATTTATTCGTGCCCGAAAATGCCGAGCGCGCGTTGTTCGTCCCACCCACTTCGTCGCGGCTGGTTTTGGCGGCGGCACCCCTGGCTGAAAAAATTGGCCGTGGCTTTTGCAATGCCTTTGGCGGCGTCAATATTATTGATGCGGGTAAACAGGTTTATGCGGGCCATCTGGTCACCAATCCGCAGCGCGTCCCCGCTCTCAATCGTCGTCGTGTCATCGTCGGCTCGTCCCGTGCGGCCCGGCAATCACCGACAAGCTTTCATCCGCGAGAAGGAAAATAAATGTCTGTAACCTCAACAGCACCCATGCCCCGGGCCGGTATTCTTGATCTCTCCCCCTACATCGGCGGCGAGGGGCGCCTGACGCAAGGTGTGGTGCCGGTGCGCTTGGCATCCAATGAAAATCCGCGCGGCTGCAGCCCGCTGGCGCGGGCAGCTTATTTGGCGGCGGCGGAAGATCTGCACCGTTATCCCGACGGCACGGCCAGTGGTCTGCGCCATGCGATTGCCGACAAGTACGGTATTACTTTTGAACAGATCGTCTGTGGGGCGGGTTCGGATGAATTGATTGCGCTGATCTTGCGCGCCTATGCCGGCCCCGGTGACGAGGTGATCCATAGCCGCCATGGTTTTCTGATGTATTCGGTGGCAGCCAAAGCGGTAGGTGCAAAGCCCATTGCTGTTGACGAGAAAAATTTGACCACCGATGTCACCGCTATTCTGGCGGCGGTGACCCCTCAGACCAAAGTCATCATGATCGCCAACCCCAATAACCCCACCGGCAGTTTGCTGGCGGCCAGCGAAGTTGAGCGCCTGGTGAAAGGTGTACCGCCCCATGTGGTGATCGTGCTGGATGCCGCCTATGCCGAATATGTCGAAGATGGCGCTTATAATGACGGCAGCCGTTGGGTGGCCAGCCATAGCAATGTCATCATGCTGCGTACCTTTTCAAAGGTACATGGTCTTGCCGCCTTACGGCTGGGCTGGGGTTATTTCCCGCCCGCCATTGCCGATGTGATCAATCGTCTGCGCGGCCCTTTTAACGTTAGCGTCCCGGCGCAGGCAGCCGGCATCGCGGCGCTGGCCGATGATGATTTTGTGGCGGCGACAGTTGAGAAAAACACCCGGGAGCGCGGGCGTCTGGCGGTCGCCCTCGAAGAAATGCGCCTGGGCATCGTACCCAGTGCCGGCAATTTCCTCTTGGTGCATTTCGGCGCTGAGGCGGAAAGAATTCGCCTGGCATTGAAAGACAAAGGCATTTTCGTCCGCCAGATGGGTGCCTATGAACTGCCTGAATATCTACGCATAACCGTGGGTCTCAAGGCGGATAATGACCGTCTGATCGCCGCTCTCGAAGATATCCTGGCCAAGGACGCTTAAAGCTTTTGACTGCGCGCTTCGTCGACCAGACGGGCGGTGGCTGCCTCGATCTGTTCCTCAAGGGCAGCCATCATTTTAAGGGGCGGCATACCGGCGGGCAGCGGCGGCAAGAATTCAAAGACAACCGTGCCGGGCTCTTTGAAGAATTTATTGCGCCCCCAAAAGACGCCGGAATTGAGCGCCATCGGAATGACGGGTACCTGCAAATCGCGGTAGATCTTGGCAAGACCCGGTTTGTAATCGGGGGGTGCTCCCACCGCTTTGCGCGTGCCTTCGGGGAAAAGCGCCAAGGGGCGACCGGTGGCAAAGCCTTTGCGCGCGCCCGCAATCATTTGCTGCAGCGCTTGCGGCCCGGTGGAACGGTTGATGGCAATCAGCCCCATGCGCGGCGGATAAAACCCCCAGCCAGGCAGATAGATCAATTCCTTTTTTAGGACGATGACCGGATAGCGCATTTTTTTCATGAAGGGAATTTTCAGCGTCTCATAGGCGGACTGATGCTTGGCGGCGATGATAAAGCTGGCGGTGTCCTGCGGCAGATGTTCAAGGCCGCGCCACTCTAATTTTAATCCCAGCACGTATTTTTCGATCCAGCTGATATAGCCACCGTAGATTTCGGAGACCAGCGGCACACACCAACGGCGCGGCAGGGCCAGAAAGGGCAGCATGAGGATGCTCAGGGTCAGCGATCCCACGATCAATAAAAATGTAAACGCAATCGAGCGCAGGCGGCGGATCATCATCAGACTTTCAAAAAGGCGTTAACCACGGCGCGCACGTGCGCCAGCAAAAATTTCATATATTCGCGGATGATCAATTCCCGGTGTGCCTCATTGCGCCACCAATTGGCCATATCAAGCCCTTCAGGCCGGACCGGCACGGGGTAAAGCGTGAGGCCGGGCGCCACCTGTTTGAATTCCAGCACGGCGCGGCGCATATGATAATGGGCGGTGACCAGGTAAAACGAGGTGTAACCCTGTTGCCGCATCCAACCGACGGTTTCATGCGCATTGCCCATGGTGTCATTGGCTTCAAAGCCCAAAACGACGCGGTCTTCGAGAGCTGACTTGCCACTGTCGTCCTGCGCCTGCAGAAGGGCCATGAGTTCGCGTACCTCAACACCCTGATAAACGCCCGAGATAAAAAGCCGCTCGCCCATATCGCGCTCCAGCATCTTAAAGCCGGTATCAAGGCGGTTGTTGCCGCCGGTCAGCACGACAATCGCGTCGGCTTTTTGCGCAGGCGGCGGGGGCGGCAGGTCAAGCCCGCGGGTGAAAGCGTGCAGGCCACCCAGCCACAGGGCAACCGTCAGCAGGGTCAGCAATAACGTCTGACCCTTGAAGCTGAAGGCGCGAAAGCGGGGTGGTTTGGGCATGGCGGCCTACGTCCCTAAACCATCTGCCGCAGGGCACGCAGGACGGTATTCTGCGCCGTCAGGCGTGCAATCAGCGCACCCGCCACGACAGGGGCCACGATCAAAGCCACCCATTGGCTAGCAGCAAAGCGCAGCATATCCACCGCCCCCCCGGCTGCGGTCGCGGCCGAGATACGGTCGGTGATAATGGCGATGGCCACCAAACTGAGAGTCATGACGCAAAGCCCGGTGAGGGCGCCCCGGAGTGTGCCGCCCATGGCATGACGGCGAAACTGCCGGGCGATGTAATCATCGCTGGCACCGATCAGGTGCAGGGTTTCGACTTCGGTCTGGTGAATGGCGAATTTGGCGCGCACGATCCCGGCGATACCGGCAACCCCCAGCGTGATGATCAAGCCGGTCAGAATAATCACAAATGCCTGCAGGCTGCGGGCGATGGTTTTGATGTCGGACAGGGCGTCGCTGTGATTGTCGATACTGGCGCCGGGTACTGCTGCCACCAGGTCTTTTTGCAACTGCGAGGTATCGGCCCCCGGTTTCAGGCGAATATCGATCAGGGCGGGCAACAGCAAGGCCTTGGCGGCGCTTTCATTCAGCCAGGGTTCGATCAGGTCGCGAATTTCTTTCTCGCTCAGCGCGCGGCTTTCAGTGACAGCCGGATGTTTACGCGCAATCGTGAGGGCTGTATCGACGCGTGTGTTAAAGGCGCGCAGATCAGCCGCACTGGGGTTACCATCTTCGCCCGGCAGGGGCGGTTTGATTTCAACCGTCAGGTTGCCGGTGAGATCCGTCACCCAACGGTCGGTCATATTGGCCAGCGCGAAATTGACCGCCAGCGCAAGCGAGACAAAGAATACCATTAGCGCCGTCATGCCCGAGACCAAATGACGGCCCGAGCCGTCTTCGAGGGCAATATCGTAACCGTGGCGGGAAAAAGGATTGAGGGCCATGAGGTGGCGGCTCCTTGTTAGCTGAGGTTTGCTTAAGCCGCCTGGCGGCGCGGGGGCATCACTTGCAGACTGCCCTTAGTCAGATGGAGTTCCGGATGATTGAAACGGCGCACGATATCGTCATCGTGGGTGGCGATCACCACCGTGGTGCCGTGGCGGTTCAGTTCTTCGAACAGATAAAGAATTTTGGTGCCAATGGCGGGGTCGATGTTACCGGTAGGCTCATCCGCCACCAGAAGCTTAGGGCGGTTGATCACGGCGCGTGCAATCGCAACCCGTTGCTGTTCACCGCCCGAGAGAGTGGCGGGTTTGGCCTCCAGCCGGTCGCCCAGTTCCACCCACTGCATCAATTCGGTGACATTGCGTTTGATGTCTGCTTCGCGCAATCCCGCGGCGCGCAAGGGCAGGGCCACGTTGTCAAAGGCCGAGAGATGCGGCAGTAGACGGAAATCCTGAAAGACGATGCCGATCTGGCGGCGGAGTTCGGGCAAGGCCTGACGGCGCAGCTGGGCGGGGTCTTGGCCTAGAAGGGTGATGCGGCCGCGGCTGGGCCGCCCCCCCAGATAGAGAAGTTTCAAGAGCGATGTTTTACCCGCCCCCGACGACCCGGTTAAAAAATGAAAGGAACCGGCGGGGAGGGTAAAATTAATATTGTGCAACACATCCGGCCCGTCACCATAACTCAGCCCGACATCTTCAAAGCTGACAAGCGGCAGACGGGGGGAAGGGGTGTCAGCGGCGGTCATGGGAACCTCATGCGGTATATTGTGTTTGTGCCTTGCCTTTGGTAGGCACGTTACGGCAAAGCGGACATCAAAAGGGCAGACGCGATAGGGCGGCTTTGCCAACAAAACACTGAAATTTCATTTGTCTCATGCTATCCTGAATTACAGCGTGAGGCTATCTGATTTTCGCCGCACCTGCCTTGATAAAAGGCGCTTGTTATAGAAAACCAAGGGGTTTGTCTGTCGCGATGTTTTTGGCCTGTCCGCAATGTGATGTGCATTACAAATTAAGCGACCTTGCCCTCGGCCCGGCCGGACGCAAGGTGCGTTGCACGTCGTGCGGCCATGTCTGGCGCGCCGAGCCGCCGATGGAAGAAGATGTCCTACCGCCATCCGTTGAAAGCAAGTTCACCAATACCGATCCGATTGCCGATGACGACATGTCGATTGCGTTCGATGGCCCCCCCACGGGGGAGGACGCCGCCACCTTTGCCCCGCAGCCTGGTATTGATGTCCGCGATGACCCTATCCCAGCTTTGAATGCCGCTGATCTGGGTGATTGGCCGGCGATTGATACGGGGGTCAGCGACGCAGTTATTCCCGAGGTCGTCAAACCAAGCTATACGCCGCCCACCGAAGAACTGCCGCATTATCAGCCGGCAGGTATGTCACCCACTGCTTTCGGCTTTGCCCTTTTTCTGTTACCGCTTTTATTGACCGCGGCCCTGCTGGTGGCCCTGCGTGGACCGGTGCTGGCAAGTTTGCCGGCGATGGCGCCGATTTATCGTTTCGTGGGTCTGCCCGCATCGCCGCCCGGTGATGGCTTGCGTTTGTCAACGCTGGTGGCCGAACGCCGCATTGACCGCGACGTCAAGACACTGGCGCTATCGGCGATGCTCGCCAACGTCTCGCCGGTGGCCAAGAATTATCCGCCGCTGCAGGTGACCGTCTCTGGCCCCTATGGCGCGGTGCTGCAGAGCTGGGATTTACCGGCCCCTGAGGGCAAGACGCTGGCATCAGGTGAAGAATCGCCGATTAAAGTCGAATTCAAGGATGTGCCCGATGCGGCGGCCGTGGTTTTACTCAAGGTGCTTCAACCATGACCGTTGAAGATCAAGACGATACCCTGTGGGTCTTGGTGGCCGATGATGAACCGTCGGTGCGCCAGTTTGTCGAGCGCGCGCTTAACTATGCTGGCTATGCGGTGACGGCCGTGGCGGATGGTGCGCAAGCGGTGACGGAATTGGCCAAACGCCCCTATCATCTTTTGCTGACCGATATCGTCATGCCGGAAATGGATGGCATTGCGCTGTCGCTCAAAGCCGCCAAGGATTATCCGGATATGAAGATTTTAATGATGTCGGGCTATGCCAATCAGCGCCAGCGTGCCCACAATCTCGATTTCCTGGCGCACGAAGTCATCAGCAAGCCGTTTTCGCTCGACGAGATTACACAGCGTGTCAAAGAAACGCTGCGGGGTCCTGCTGGATAATAGGCCCGCGCCTAACAGACACTACACCCGATCCCCAAATATTGCTGATCCCACCCGCACATGGGTGGCGCCATAGGCAATGGCGGTTTCATAGTCGCCGCTCATACCCATACTCAAATGCGACAGGCCATGGACCTTGGCCAGTTTATGTAGCAGGGCAAAATGCATATCCGGCAGATCGTCTGCAGGCGGGATACACATCAAGCCGGTGATGTTGAGACCGGCCGCGCGGGCGGTTTGCAGCAGCGCCGCAAAATCACCGGGTGCTACGCCGCCTTTTTGCGGCTCTTCACCGGTATTCACCTGAATAAAACAGGGCAGAAAACGGTTTTTCTTTTTCATCTCGGCCGCCAGTACCACGACCAGTTTTTCGCGATCAACCGTTTCGATGACATCGAAAAGAGCGACCGCGTCGTCCACTTTATTGCTTTGTAAGGGGCCGATCAGGTGCAGTTGCAGATCTGGGTAGGCGGGGCGAAGACCAGTCCAGCGGGCGGCGCCTTCCTGCACACGGTTTTCGCCAAAGACGCGCTGGCCCTGGCTTAATACATCGCGGATCCGCTCGTCCGGCTGCTGTTTTGAGACAGCCACCAGGGTGACGTTTTCGCCACCGGGTTGCTGGGCAATAGCGGCGCGGACCGTCTGCAAACCCATGTGATTAGAAGCGTCCGAAAGCGGTGGGGGCCGGATCAATCACCCGTGCCTGTCCGCCGCTGATTTCCAGCACCGCAAGGCCCCGCTCGGCCAGTCCATCGCTGCGGAAACGGAACACCCCGTCAATTCCGGCGAAACCGCGGTTGGCGGTCATGCGGTCGCGGCTGTAAGGGGTGCCGGTTGTATCGCTGCGTGCCAAGACCGCGGCCAAAGCGGTTGCATCATAAGCAAGCGTGGCCAGGCGTGGGGCGACACCGCCAAAGGTCTGGCCATAGCGACGCTCGAATTCAATCCGGGCTTGCGGGTCGGGGGCGGCAAACCAGCCACCGCGCAGCATCGGGTCATTCATGGCGGAGGGGTCATCCCACAGGCCCGTCCCCAGCAGGCGCACCGTGCCGCCGCGCACGCCGTATTGGTCCAGGGTTGAAGTCAGGCTGCGCAGACTCTCGCCGCCCAGCGGTAACAAAAGACTATCGAAACGACGGTTGCCATCCGGGGTTTTGTTGCGGGCGATAAAGCCGCCCACCAGACCGCTGAGATCCGCCTGGCCGGGTGCATAGCGCAGCGTATCAACGGGCTTGGTGCCATCACGGCTGAGGGTCGATACAACCAGATCGGCATAATCGGTTTGGGGTGCAATCACCCCCAGCTGATTGAGGTTGCGGCTTTCGGCGAATTGCACCACGCGGGTGACTTGCAGAAACGGCAAAAAGCCGAAAACATAGGTGTTATTGTCGGCCAGCGTCCAATCGGTGGTAAATGCCACCACCGGCACGCGGGCGGGTGTGGTAATCGGCTTCACCGCCCGCACATCCTCGGCGAAAATGGGCCCCAGGATCAGGTTGGCGCCGGCCTGAATAGCTTGACCGGCCGCGCGGGCTGCACCCTCGGGCGTGCCCTGGCTGTCGGCCGGGATCAGTTCGAATTTATTGCTGCCAACATCGTTCAGCGCCAACTGGGCGGCCTTCAGCATCGCTTGCCCCAGATTGGCGTTCTTGCCGGTCAAGGGCACCAAAAGGGCGACCCGCACTGGCGTGCCGGTGTCGGGGGTTGGCGTGGTGGCTTGCTGTTGTTGGTTTTGCTGCGCCAAGACCTGGCGCTGTTGCGGCGTCTGCCACGACATATCAGGCAATTGCGCGGGATCTGTGGTGATGATACCGCTGGAGGCGGCGGGGCCGGTGCTATAGGTCGAACCGGGGGCGCAAGATGTCAGCGCCATTAGCAGCGGCAAAACCACGAGCAGAACTAAAAACTTCATCCACTGCGACATTTTTTCTTTATACTCGCCAAAATAAGGAACAAACGACGTGACCGACATCGACAATATCCTGTCCGGCCCGGCCGCAACAGCCCCTTTGCCAGCGGGGCTTTATATTATTGCCACCCCCATCGGCAATTTGGGCGATATCACTTTGCGTGCCATTGAAACGTTGCGTCGACTGGACATAATCGCGTGCGAAGACACCCGCGAAGCCGGCAAGCTGGCCTCGGCATACGGCATCAAGACCACCCGGGTTCCCTACCATGACCATAATGCCGCGCGCGAGCGGCCGAAATTGATCGCACAGATACAGGCGGGCAAAGCGATTGGCCTGATTTCTGATGCGGGCACGCCGCTGGTCTCTGATCCCGGCTATAAACTGGTCGAGGCGGCGGTGGCAGCGGGCGTGATGGTGACGACGCTGCCGGGGGCATCTGCTTGTCTCTCGGCTTTGCAATTGGCGGCGCTGCCGTCGGATCGTTTTATGTTCGGGGGCTTTTTGCCGCCGAAAAGTGGTGCGCGCCAAAAGGAATTGCAAGATCTGGCGGCGGTGCCCGCCACGCTGATTTTCTATGAAACAGCGCCCCGTCTGGTCGATAGCCTGGCCGATATGGCGGTGGCGCTGGGTGATCGGCCGGCGGCCGTCGTGCGCGAGATCACCAAGAAATTCGAAGAAGCGCGGCGCGGCACCCTGCTGTCGCTGCAAAAGCATTATACGGACGCAGGTCCCCCCAAAGGCGAGATTGTCATCGTCGTGGGCCCACCGCTGGTGGGGGCTGAGGTCGGCTGGGATGATGCGCGAGTCCTGGCAGCCCTTGCCACGGCGCTTGACACGCATGGCCTCAGCGTGAAGGATGCCGCCGCCCAAATCGCCCTGCAATCGGGCCGTAAAAAGGGCGATGTCTATGCCCTGGCCCTGCAACACCGCGATGGCCGCTGATGACGAC
Source organism: Alphaproteobacteria bacterium (assembly GCA_027483355.1). Lineage (GTDB taxonomy): Bacteria > Pseudomonadota > Alphaproteobacteria > Micavibrionales > UBA2020 > JAEXMB01. The sequence continues at coordinate 1,759 of JAIXUW010000170.1, read as the reverse complement.
CGCCAAGCCGCCGACGGGTTATAAAAAGGGTTTGCTGGCCGAATGGCGGGCGGCTGCCTATTTGCGGCTGCGCGGATACAAAATTCTGGCCAAGCGTTATAAGACCAAAGGCGGCGAGATTGATTTGGTGGCCCTTCGGGGCAATGTGCTGGTCTTCGCCGAGGTCAAACAGCGTGCCGATTATGCGACCGGGGCCGAAGCCATCCATGCGCGTAATCAGGCGCGGGTGCGCCACGCCGCCGAACTTTACCTGCAGGCTTATCCGCAGTATGCTGACTGCGATATGCGTTTTGATGCGCTGATTATCACGCCCGGGCGTCTGGTGACACATCTGGAAGCGGCGTGGATGTGAAAGAAGGATATAAAATACCGATGACAAAGATGATGACAGGTCTGGTTTTAATCGCCGCGCTTACCCTGCCGCTGGGCGGTTGTGTAGGCGTTGCCATCGGCGCTGGTGCTGCCGTCGGTGTCGCTGCGGCCCAAGAAGGGGGCCTGCGCAATGCCGCCAGCGATACGGCCATTCGCTTGCAGGTCACCGACTTATGGCTGAAACATGACGTCAATATCTATCGCCGTTTGGATATGACGGTGAAGGAAGGCCGCGTCCTGATCACCGGCACGGTGCCGACACCGGATGCGCGGGTGGATGCCATTCGCTTGGCCTGGCAGGCCGACGGTGTGCGTGAAGTCATCAACGAAATCAATGTCGACAAAAGCAGCGGCTTTACCGGCTATGCCACCGACGTCTGGATCAGTGGCCAGCTGAAATCAAAAATTCTGCTCGATAAATATATCCAGTCGATCAATTACACTGTCGATACGGTCAATGGTACGATTTACCTGATGGGTATCGCCCAGGATCAAAAAGAGCTTGATCGCGTCATCAACCATGCTCGCTCGATCGGGCGGGTGCGCAACGTCGTCAGCTATGTGCGTCTGCGCGGTGAAACGCCACCGGCCCTGCAAACGCCCACCGGTGCCCGTGGGGTGACCGCGCGTCCAGCCGCCAGCCCCGCGCCGGCTGCCGCCGAGATGACCGATGTCAACGGCACTGGCTGGACCAGCACCACGCCCACCTCGGATATGCAGCCGGGCCCGGAAGACCGTAAAGTGACTTCCGAAAATCTGCTGCCGCCCTGACCCGAATGGGATAAACCATGAGCCGCGATGACGACGATGCCGTGCCCAAGGCGGCTGACGCCAGCGATGCTATCGATCGGTTCGAAACCGGTGCCGAGGCTTTAGCCTACTTAGGTTTTATCGGCGGCGGTACCGATGCCGATATAGATGTGGGCGAAGCGGCCCTGGCCCTGGCCGTGGTCAATTTGCCGGGCGTCGCGGTTGGCCGTTACCGGCATCACTTACAAAAACTGGTCGAACATGCACGCGAAGATTACGCCGTGCGTCGCCGCACCGCCGACGACAGTCTGCCTTTGCGCGCCAATGTGCTGCGCCATGTTATTCACGACGCCCACGGCTATAAGGGTGATGAAGAAACCTATGATGATTTGCAAAACGCCAACCTGATCCGCGTCATTGATCGCCGCCGTGGTTTGCCGGTGGCGCTGGGTATCATCTATATCGTCATCGGCCGGGCGCTGGGTTTCTCGATTGATGGCCTAAGTTTTCCCGGGCATTTCATTCTGCGCCTTGAAATGGATGGGCAGCGCCTGATCCTCGATCCTTTTGCCGGGGGCCGCGAAATGGGGGCGGCGGATCTGCGCCAGCTGGCCAAGAAAATGATCGGCGAACACGC
>JAIXUW010000351.1 GCA_027483355.1 Alphaproteobacteria bacterium | reverse complement strand
TTGACGCGGCCAACCGGCGACAGGTCATAGCGCTCGAAATCAAAGAACAAACCACGGAACAGCGCATCTGCCGATTCCAGTGTGGGCGGCTCGCCGGGACGCATGACGCGATAGATGTCGACAAGCGCATCTTCACGGTTGCGGCACTTGTCAGCGGCCAGGGTGTTGCGAATATAGGGGCCGACGTTGATATGGTCGATGCCCAGGATATCGATGGTTTTGAGACCCATCTTTTCCAGTTTTTCGATGCCCTTGGTGTCGATTTCGTCACCCGCTTCGAACACGACTTCACCAGTGGTTTCATCACTGATGCCACGCGCCAGATAGCTGCCGACCAGCTCTTCTTGCTGGATGATGACTTCTTGCAGGCCGTCTTCTTCCAGTTTGCGGGCCTGGCGGGCGGTGATTTTGGTGCCGGCTGCAACTTTAACTTTGCCGCCTTTGGCGTCAACCAGGTCAAACTTCAACTTGATACCGCGATAGCGGTCAGCCACATAAGCGGTCTTCCAACCATCTTTGGTTTTTTCATACGATACAGTGTCATAGAAAGCATCGAGGATTTCCTCTTTGCTCATACCCTGAATCTTGGTGACATCCACCGGCTTGCCGGCTTTTTGCTGGCGCGCACGGTATTCGTGCGACGACTTGTTATCAAGGGCCAGCAGGAAGGTGGTCACCGGCAGTTTACGGCGACGGTCGATGCGCACATAGACCAGATCCTTGGCGTCGAATTCGAAATCAAGCCACGAACCGCGATACGGAATAACGCGGGCAGCAAACAGGTATTTGCCCGACGAGTGGGTCTTGCCACCGTCGTGATCAAAGAACACGCCGGGGGAACGGTGCATCTGGCTGACGATCACGCGCTCGGTGCCGTTGACCACGAAGGTACCGTTGCCGGTCATCAGCGGCATATCGACCATATAGACATCCTGTTCTTTGATGTCGCGGATCGAACGCAGGCCAGATTCTTCGTCGATGTCAAAGGTCGACAGACGCAAGGTCACGCGCAAAGGTGCGGCGTAGGTCATCGAGCGCTGTTGGCATTCTTCAACGTCGTATTTCGGCTCTTCCAGTTCATAGCGCACGAAATCAATCTCGGCGCGGCCGGCGAAATCGCGGATGGGGAACACAGACTTGAAAACTTCCTGCAGACCTTCGGTCAGGCGCTCGGCATGCGGCACATCACGCTGCAAGAATTTCTCGTACGAGTTTTTCTGCACTTCAATCAGGTTAGGCATTTCGCAGACTTCGGGAATTTTACCAAAGCTGCGGCGGATACGTTTCCGGCCGGTATAGGATTTGCTGTCGTTAAGGGTGCGGAGTGCTTTTTTGCTCATTTTCGGGTCCGTCATTTTTAGACGTTGGCAAGGCGAAGGGTTTCCCCTTCGAAACAGAAACCGGCACCAATTCAACCGAATGCCGTGCTTCTTAAAATTCTTTCGCTCGATGCGACCTTAAAAAAAGGCCAGGCGCGAACGATCGCCCTAAACGGCAGAAGGGGCGGTGGGAAAAAACCCCACCGCCACGCTTCAATTCGCTAAGTATGGCGAAATAATCACCGGGGTGATTACTTCAGCTCAACTTTGGCGCCAACTTCTTCAAGTTTCTTCTTGATGGCGTCAGCTTCGTCTTTGGTGGCGCCGGCTTTCACCGACTTGGGTGCGCCTTCAACCAGGTCTTTCGCTTCTTTCAGGCCAAGGCCGGTGATTTCGCGAACGACTTTGATTACTTCGATTTTCTTGTCGCCGGCAGCAGCCAGAACAACGTCGAAGTCGGTTTTAGCTTCAGCAGCAGGCGCAGCAGCGCCAGCAGCGGCAACAGCAACAGGTGCAGCCGCCGAAACGCCCCACTTTTCTTCAAGCAATTTCGACAGTTCAGCTGCTTCCAGAACGGTGAGAGCAGACAAAGTGTCTACGATTTTTGCCAAATCAGCCATTTTAGTTCTCCTTAGATGGAATTTATATTGGTTAGTTCAAGTGGTAAGTACCAAAGGGTGTTTATCAACCCTTGTCGGCATAGGCTTTGGTGACACGGGCCAACTGACCGGCAGGAGCCGCAGCAATGGTGGCAATACGTTGCGCCGGGGTCTGCAGCAGACCAACCAGCATGCCGCGCAGCTCATCGAGCGACGGCAGTTTCGACAACGCTTCCACCGCCGCTTTGTCCAGCACCTTATCGCCCAAAGCACCGCCGAGAATAACGAACTTCTCGTTGGCTTTGGCGAAAGTTGCCGCGACTTTGGCAGCAGCGACGGGGTCTTGCGACGTCGCGATGCCAACGGGGCCTTTCAGTAGAGGGCCGATGCCTTCAAAACGTGTACCTTTCAGGGCGCGTAAAACGAGCCGGTTCTTTGATACTTTGAAGTTGACGCCTTCTTGACGCATTTTGACACGCAGCTCGGATGCCTGACCTGCCGTCAAACCCAGGTTATGGGCGACGACGATGGCTTCGGTACCGCTGAATGTCTCCTGCAAAGAGGCGACAGCTTCCGCTTTTTGTGCACGATCCACGGATATCTCCGTTTTTTAGTTATGGCGAGCTTGACGGATAGTAACCAAGCTGGCCGGGTTGCACTTTGAAAACCGCTAGAGTGCCGATAGTGCGCGCGGTTTTCGCTTTGTGGTCCCGTCCCGAAGCGTCAAGCCATAACGAAATCCGTTAAAAACTTTTCTTCCTCGTCTGTACTGGCTCTGAAAGATTTACATCCCAAAGGATACCAGTAGTCTCGGACAGGGGTTTGAATAAGGGCAAAGTACCGCCCTCACCCAAATTTCTTTAAGCCGCCGCCTGGAGGCTCGACAGGTCAAGGCGCAGGCCCGGACCTTGCGTCGATGACAGGGCTGCCTTTTTCAGGTAGTTGCCTTTCATCGCCGACGGCTTGGCCTTGAGCAGCGCGTCCATCAGGGCGCGGATGTTCTGGACCAATTCTTTTTCGCCGAAAGACGCTTTGCCCACGCCGACGTGAACAATACCTTCTTTCTGCGCGCGAAACTCGACCGAACCGCCCTTGGCGGCTTTCACGGCGGATGTGACATCCATCGTGACCGTGCCCAGTTTCGGGTTCGGCATCAGACCTTTGGGGCCCAGGATCTGACCGAGTTTACCAACGGTACCCATCATGTCGGGGGTCGCAATAACGCGCTCGAAAGGCATATCGCCTTTTTGCACCATGGCGGCCAGCTCTTCGTCACCGACCACATCGGCGCCGGCTTTTTTCGCTTCTTCGGCTTTCGGGCCTTTAGCGAAAACAGCAACGCGAACGTTTTTACCGGTGCCGTTCGGCAGGACCACCATGCCGCGAACGTTCTGGTCCGACTGCTTGGTATCGATGCCGAGGTTGATGGCAATATCGACCGTCTCGTCGAATTTGGCGGTGGCATTCTTCTTGATGAATGATACCGCTTCTTCGAGGCTCCAGACCTTGTTGCGGTCCAGACCTTCACGCACCGCGCGCAGGCGCTTGGCGTAAGGGGATTTAACTTTTTTAGCGGTGTCTTTTTTTGCGGCCATGGTCTTAACCCTCCACCACTTTCACGCCCATCGAACGGGCGGTGCCAGCCAGCGATTTGACAGCAGCGTCAACGTTGGCAGCGTTCATATCCTGGATTTTCTGTTCGGCGATGGTGCGCAGCTGCGCCATCGAGATCTGGCCGACAGGTGAGTCTTTACCCGTGGCACCCGAACCTTTTTCCAGCTTGGCGGCTTTCTTGATGAAATAGCTCGCCGGCGGGGTCTTCATGACGAAGGTGAAGGTACGGTCGGCGAAAACGGTGATAACCACCGGAATCGGCATACCGGGTTCCATACCTTGCGTCTGGGCGTTAAAGCCCTTGCAGAATTCCATGATGTTCACACCGGCCTGACCGAGCGCGGGACCAATGGGGGGAGAGGGATTCGCTTTGCCCGCTGGGACCACCAGCTTGACATAGCCTTGGATTTTCTTTGCCATGTTTCATCCTTTAAAAACAAAGGTTTGTGGTACGGTTGGGCATGGACTTTATACCCGGAACCTTCCACATACAATCGCCAGACAGGCAATAAAATTACCGGTCTGCGCGCGGAATATACACAGGAAAGTTCAATAAAGGCAAGATCTAAAAGCCGGTTTTACCGAAAATTTGCTCCATAAAGGCGCACTCTGGCCTTGCCTCGCATTGGACACCTAAAATTCTATTGACATAACAAAAATGGATTGCTATAAAAACGTCGCACACCTAAATCAACCCCAACGGAGAACTGAACGATGTCCCTCGCCCAAACACTTAAAACCTTTTTTGCCAAAGAAGCTGAAAAAATTACCAAGACCCAAGCAGCGCAAGAAGCTTTCCAGGCCGCCCTCACCACTCAGGCTCAAGAAAAAGGTCTGATTGCTGTCACGCGCGCGCGCAACCCCTTTACCATTTAATACCACTCGATCTAGCAAAAAAGCGCGCCCCGTCAGGAGCGCGCTTTTTTGTAGCCGATCATCAGCATTAAGGCGCGGTCACCGGTGTAGTTTCGCCGCTGGTGGCGGGCGCTACAGCTGCCGCTGGTTCAGACGCAGGCGTCGGGATGGCAGCAGGAACAGGCGGGGTGACTGGCGCAGATTCTACGCCGGGTGCAGCAATGAGCGGGACTTCACCAGCCAGAAAATCGGCCGGATTACCCTCGAAAAGTATAGCTTTGCCGGATGGCAGCTCACTTGACTGTTTCGTCTCCATCGGCTTTGTCTGCATCGTACCGGGCGTGACCAAAACCCGGTCAATCGAATGAATAATCCCGTTCAACTTTGCGTTATCAGGGCTGACAAACGTGGCTCTCTCCTTGTATTCGGTCTCAACGACCCAGGGGCCCTCGGGCAGACGCACAAGCACAATATCGCTGCCAGCGGCTGATTTGACAGTCATGCGGCCAGCGGCTCCGCGCCTTACCATATCGGAAATCTGCAAGCGTTGATTAAATATATGGCGCAGCAAAATATATTCTATTTGCTGCTTGTTTTCTGGTTTCAGTAAATTCTCTAGCACGCCCGACGGTAACATGTTAAACGCCGCGTCAATCGGTGCAAATAAGGTTATATTGCCGCTATCGCCGTTAAAAACATCACTAGCCCCGGCCGCTGCCAAGACTTGCAGCAGCACTGTGTGCTGACCACTTGCCTGTAACACACCAAGAATGGTGTCGGGATTGGCCTGAATTGCGCCAGCAGTCTCCGTCGGCTCTGCCTCTTCACTTGTCTGCTCAGCCACCACTGCATCTGTCGCCACGCGCGCCGGACTGTTGGTTTGCACCACGACAACGACAATCACCAGCGCGATGGCCAGAAAAATCACGATCGGGGAAAGATAGGCTTTCATCGGAAATATCACTCCTGCTGAGACAAATTTTAAAGCGCCGCCAGCATGCCACATCGATCCCCGTTTAGCAACTTTTGGCAAAAAAACCGTTTAAGGCGCTGTGGGCATCGCCTTGTTACCTTCAGGCCCGACGGCGGGCGTTGTCATTGTGTCACCGGTGGTGGGCGTATTGCCGATATCGTCATCATTCAGAGCATCGGCGGCCGTCGTATTGGCGGTGGCGGCGGGAGAAACATCTTCTGCCAGGCTATCAACCGCCGGTGTCGGCACATCATCACCAGGGGTGACGCTGGCAGAGTCCGGCAGCATCAGCGGCTCATTGGCACGCGCCCACGTCGACAGGCCCATAGCGCTTAAAACGGCGACGGCCGTTAAACCCAAAATGACAGCACGCATGATTTCTCTCCTGATCGAAATGAATGGATAGGGCCATAAAAAAGCCCCCCGGTTTAATCTCAAACGCCGGGGGGCTTAATGCATTCCATCTCAATGAAGAATTTTTAGCTTTTCTCGACCTGGCTGAATTCCAGCTCGACCGGGGTCGCCCGGCCAAAGATCGAAACCAGCACTTTCAGGCGGCTCTTGGCTTCGTCGATTTCCTCGACGGTGCCGTTAAAGGACGCAAACGGGCCATCGGCCACGCGCACCTGTTCGCCGATTTCAAAGGTGATGGTCGAACGCGGACGCTCGGCCCCGTCGGTCATCTGCTTCATCAGGCGGGTGGCTTCGGTCTCGGTAATCGGCGATGGCTTGTTACCGCCACCCAGAAAACCAGTCACTTTCGGGGTGTTTTTCACCAGGTGCCAGGCCTCGTCGTTCATCTCCATCTTCACCAGCACATAACCGGGGAAGAACTTGCGCTCGGCATTGACCTTCTGGCCACGGCGCACTTCGATGACTTCTTCGGTCGGCACCATCACTTCGGTGATATGCTCGGCAATACCGCGCTTTTGCGCGCCTTCCAGAATGGCGGCGGCGACTTTCTTTTCGAAACCTGAGTAAACGTGCAGTACGTACCAGCGCAAAGCCATAATTTTTTCATTCCCGTATGGGCGCCCTTACAACCAAGCGCCGTTAAAATTTCAAACCGATCTCAAGAACCCGCTTGCGGCCGGCCGAGGATGAATTCGATCGCATTCGCAATCGTCCAATCGGCAAACAGCAAGATCATCGACACGATAAAGATCATGATAAACACAACGATCGTCGTAATGGTGACTTCGCGGCGGGTGGGCCAGGTGACCTTTTGGCCTTCCTGTTTCACTTCGCGGAAAAAACGCATCACGTTTGCCATTGTTTTATATCTCTTTCATCGTCGGGGTGAGCCGCACTTTCGCACAACGCTGTCGTGTCTGTCAGACTGGCAGGAGCGGAGGGACTCGAACCCACAACACCCGGTTTTGGAGACCGGTACTCTACCAATTGAGCTACGCTCCTGTATCAATCTGACGCCGATTTCAGCGCTGCCGCAAAAGACCCGCGGCGTTTTTCCCCCGAGGCGCCGCGTTCCGAAACTTCGGATGGGGCAGCGTTTTAAATTGTCAGGGGAAAACCTAGCAGAGTGATACCCTACCTTTCCCGGCAAATCTAGTGGAAAATGACAAGGCACGCGCAAAACTTTTGCTGTTGTGTGTCGGGCGCATACCGAAGCGAAAAAATTCTAAAATCGTAAAAAGTTCAATAGAAACAGTATTATTTTTCCGCCTGGGCATGGACCAGAGGAAAAGTGTCTATTGCCGCACCCTTGGCAGCAGCCCCCCCCTGATGTGTGCCAAACGCACACGAAGCCGGAGCATCCCCGTCCCTGGTCTGCGCTGTCTCAATTCTTTTGCGCATAAGGAAGCCGATAGCCTATAATTTAATTAATAATATCATATATTTAATACAACTCACATTTTAAGCACGCGACATTTCCTCTTGACAGGCAGAAACTTGAATATATTATATGGAAAATTTATTTCAGGAGCACACGATGACCCAACCCGAACCGCTGATTATCGACCGCCCCACCGTTGCCGGCGAGACCATCGAACACGATGGCGCCATTATCATCAAAACCCCCGTTGCCGATGGCATCACCCTAAAAGCCAAGAATGGCGGCATCGAACTACACCAAGGTGGCGGCAATAACCTCACCCTTCAGGCAGCACAGCGTCGCACGCATACGGTCATCTCAACTGGCGATATCGTTGGCCGCAAGATCATCATCAACGGTCAGGTGATCAGCGGGTCGACGGGCAGCTTCAACAGCCATAGCCATTCTAACGGGGTCACCGTTAAAGGCAGCCTCGGGAGCAAGGCGTCCATCAAAACCGACGGATCAGTCAAATTGGACCAGGCCGGTGATAACCTCACCGTCGATGCCGGGGGCAGCATCACGGCCGCCAACCTGGGCGCCTCGGCCCTACTGGATGCGGGTGGTAGCATATCCCTCACCCTAACCGGGGAGAACAGCAATCTCGATGCTGGCGGGTCCATCCAGGCAGATTTTGTCGGCGCCTCCTCCAAGCTGGACGCGGGCGGGTCGATTCAGGTAGCTCAGGTCGGCGCGTCTTGCGTGCTGGATGCCGGTGGCTCTATCCGGGTTGGCACAGTTGCGGAAAATTGTCGTTTGGATGCCGGGGGCAGCATAACCATCGACACCGCTCCCCACCCGGTCAAGGCAGATGCGGGTGGGTCGGTGCGGATCGCCGGGCAAAAGATGAAGCGGGATTGGTGACCCGCTTATCCACATCTTGCCATATTTACATTTTAAATCATATACTTAACTAAAATGTTTCACGTTAAACATTTTGATATGTGACTTTAAAAAGCCGGGCGATGCTTCTTAATCTTATTTGCTTTTACAGGTTCGGCAGTCAGGCTATCCACACGGCGGATAAAGTCACCGACAGTCAGGCCGCCACCTACAGGCAGCACCTCAAATGCCGCTTGAGGTAGATTAAAGCGTTGGTTAAAAGCCGCCTCTAAAGCCACTGAACCCACATCTTTAAATTCACCCAGTAAAGCTTGGCGTACGGCCGGGTCATAGGCCGCCCGGTGATAGCGGGCGGCGACGCTGCGGACCTCGGCCATTGTCGCCGGGGTGTCGGGCGCCCGGGTTTCCACCACCCCGTGGCGACGCAGATTGGGCATCGTCATCTGCAGGCTAAGGGCATTGTCGAGCAGCTCGACCGTCAGCCGCCCCGCCATCATCAGCTCCCCCATGGTGGGGGTATAGCCAAAGACGTCCGCACTTGGGAGGAACCCCTCGGGGCTCGCGACATCGGGCACGAAGGGGACGTTTAAAGTTAACAGGCGTTCAATAATCAGGCGAACGACCTGCCGGTTGGACCGGGCCGCCACCGCATTGAACAGCGGGGTCACCTGCAGTGGGAACAGGGGGGCATAGGTCTCGGCGAAACGCTGCTGGCGGACCGTGCGGTCCCGAAAGACCCCGGCCAATTCGACCAACATCAGGGCGCGGTAAATCTTGTGGAAGTCGGGCCCCATGGGGTCCACGTTGACCTGCAGGCCGGTGCAGGATTTCATGGTGTCCAGCAAAGCTTCGGCCTTGTCGTCGCCATGAGCCGCACGGCAATAGGCGGCATAAGCGGCAAAGCGCGAGCGCGGCATCATCGCGGCCCCCTTGAAGGCGGGCAGATGGCCTGCCCCCTTAACCCGCAAGCCCTGGTCGGCAGCAGCGCTTTCAAGCGCCTGCATCAGTCTTTCCTGCCGTTCCATCAAGCTGTCGAGGTCGGCATAGGGGGCGGAAGACAGCTCCACCTGGCCGCCCGGCTCGAGGCAGACATCGCCCAACCCATCGATCACCAGACCGATGACCCGGCCTTTTTCAGACAGCGGGGTGGCGTTTAAGGCCTGTCCCATATGCATTAAAACGCGCTCGATCGCGTCAAATCCGGGTGGGTCACCGGCCGCGGTGGTCACGAACATTTCCTGCTCAAGACCGATCAGGCCGGCAGTGGCTTTTTGCACCTTGGCCAAAAGGTGGTTTTCAATTGCGGCAGGCGTGGTCAGTAAGCGCTGCGGCTGCTGGGAGCGCATAACACGGGACATAATGGCACCTTTTTAGTGGGCGTAGAATAACGACAGGGAGAAATGGAAAGACGGTTCAGCTGCCGTCACAGCACATACAATGGCGCTTAGCGCCACCAGCCGGGCATAGCCCAGGTGAGCGAAAGGGTCGCAATCAAAGCGGTGTACATCAACACGGTTTGCATGGGGGTGATCTTTGACCAGATCACGTTTTCTGTCAAGCGATAAGCTGCTAGAGTATCGCCAGACACAGAAAACAATCACGAATCAGAAGGCCTTAGCTATGCAGATCACCCAAGAGCGTATCGACCTCGGCCGCACGGTGACCGATACCCCCATCGAACTGGTGGCCTACCGGCTCACCGCCCCGACCGCTGGCAAAAAGGTCTATATCCAAAGCGGTATGCACGGTGGCGAGATCACGCATTGGACCCAGCATCGCCTCTATAACTTTCTCAAAGAGAACTTGCAGGCAGGCGAGATCGTTTTCGTCCCCTTTGCAAACCCGGCCGCCTGGGAACAGCGCGCCTATTTCTACACCTTCGGCAAATTCAGCCTCTATGACGGGCGCGATTTCAATTATCACTTCCCCGGCAAGGCGGATGGCAGCCTTAATCAGCGCATCGCGCGGGCATTGTTTGGTCTAGCCGAGGGCAGTGCCCTGGTGCTGGATCTGCACACGGCGCGCAACAGCATCCCTTTTGGCATCTATAGTAAAGACGACTATCAGGACATTATCCGTGATCTGGCCCTGCCCTACAATTTCCAAGATCAGGGTGAAAAAGCTGAAATCGAGTTTATGGACCAGTTGGATGCCCAGAACATCCCCAATGTCTGCGTTGAATGCGGCAGCCATGACGAATACGACGCCGCCAAAAACGAGCAGGTTTTTCAAGGACTTTTACGCGTACTGGCACGTCTGGGACTGATCGATAAAAAGCATACGATAGCAGCACAAAACGACGTTTTCAGCTTTCAAAAAGATGCCAAAATCATCGCGCCCGAGAGTGGTTTTATTCGCTATGACACCCCTCTCGGCGTGCCGTTTAAAAAAGGTGATGGTTTGTTCACGCTGTATCGCACTGCGGCGCTGGGCGAAGAGACCCGCGTCAGCGCCCCCGAAGACGGCGTTGTGTATAAACGCGCCCCCACGCATATCTATCGTGTCGGCGATGATACGCTGCACTATGTGCCGAAGGCTAATTTAAAGCGTCTGTAAGATGCCCCTCACCGCCGAAGCCTGGTAGTCAGAAGACGCAGGGTCTCAACCGCGGGCGAAGGATTTCCGTGCCGCTGCCAGTGAAACGACATTATCGCCGCCGACGGCGTCGTTTTTATTGGCCGGCGCACCCGGACGGGTCAGCGGGTTTTTGGCCAAATAGTCTTTGCCAAAGCACTGTTCATACAAGGGACGAATAATTTCGGCCCAGGCGGGGCTGAGGCGCGAGACGCCGTTTTCGATGATGAACGGCGAATGCTCGCCACTGGCAACGCCGGTGATGCGGAAAAGCTCGGCACCTGAGGCGGTTTCTTCACCTTTGACAAAGCCGCCACCGGCAATGGTCAGGGTGACGCGGCCACTGTTGAGGTCGATGGGCTCGGCCTTGATCGTGGGGTCCATTTCACCCCAGACCCACTGGCCATTTTTACGCTCGACGACGTAAACGCCGGTCGGCAAATCGCGCAGCGCAAAGACCTGGCCATTGTGTTCGGCGCCATGGTTGGCATAGGCCTTGATGTAAAAGGAGCCCCGCGCGACGAGGTATTGCTGATGGATGGCATCTGCATTGTCGCGGATGGCGGCCAGCATATTGAGGTTTTCATCGCGCGTAAAATCGGCAAAATGCGACACCCAGGACAGACGGCTAAGGCCTGGCAGACCGGCGGTCTCGGCATCCGCGCTCATCTGATCGGTTGGCCCCTGCTGGCGGTCATTGATTTCATTGATCCAGATTTTGCCCTGACGATCGATCAACAGATCGGCACCCGCCAGACCCACCTTGCCCGACAGCGCCATCAGGCGGCCGAGTTTATCGCCGATTTCGGTGATCTGATGGGCAATATGCGGCGGGTAGACGTGGCCGATGTTGTTACCGACACTGTCACCGCGTTCATTGGCGAGCAGGCTGTCGCCGACAGCTTTCAGGGTCGCGCGACCGGTCAGCGAAAAGGCATTGGTGGCATCAATGCCTTTGCCCGCCGCATTGGCCTGAATAAGCGCCAGGCTTTGGGGGTTATCGTGATCGATACCGGCGGGCAGATTGGTTTTGGTCACCCCGCGGCCCTGGTCGGCCGGGCGCGTGTTGCCGGCAAAAAACGACAGATTGGCTTCGCTGCCTTCGATAAAACGGGCGATTTTCAGCGGGAATTTCGTCGCCGAAACCTTGGCGATGAAATCGTCTTCGTTGGTGATGAAGATGGTGGGTTCGTAGTTTTCGACCGTGGCCTGAACCACCACTTTACCGTTGTGGCTGCGCATGGCGCGATAAACCGAGCGCAGTTCTTCGAAGGAAGCGCCGGGTTCAACGATGGTCGACGGGATCACGTAAGCGCCAAGGCCCGCTTGTTGCAAGATATGCTGCAAATTGCCTTTCTTTTCGAAGAAAAGACGGGTGTCTTGCTCGTTGCTGGCGACGACGTGGGTGTTGAGACCGCGCGCGGCGATATAGGATGCCCAGGGCTTGGCCGGGGGAATGAAGGCGAAAATAGCGATCTTGCGGTCACGCAAAAGATCTGCGGGGACAGCCGCCACGATTTTCTCGCTCATGCCCGCCGGAAACATATTGATGTAAGCGGTGGTGTCGAAACCCAGGCCGTATTGCGGGACGTTTTTGAACGTGGGCGAGCCTTTTTTGCCGCCCGCGATATGCGCACAACCGCCCGCGCGGGCGAATTCGGACATAAGTCGACCTTGGGTGGGGGCATAGGTCGGCATCAAAATGGCGATGCCTTCGGCATTGAATTCTTTAGAGATTTCAGCAAAAGAGGCGTCCAACGCATATTTAAGAGTATCGAGCATAGAACTCCCCTTTCATGTTGCTTTTCAAAAGCTGGATTAATTTTGGATTGCCATATACGGGCGCAGCCGAGAATATGTCAATACGAAATTAATTTTTTTGCGTGCGAAAACCTCATCGCGTTGTTTCAGGAACGAAGCGCGGTTTTACACTGATTCTCAAAAAAGAAAAGCGTTTATGTTGCGCCGCCCGGTTTTGGGCCCTTGGGGGGATCGTTGCGTGACTTTTCTGCACGCAAGATTGCCTCGTCTTGCAGCTTTTTCTCGCGCTGCAGTTTCTGGCGGCGGGTGTCTTCAGCCGCAGCGTTGGTCGCAGACGGCGCGGTCGGCAAAAATTCCGACTTGGCGCGTTTGTGGCGTTCGCGGCGTTGTTTGGTTTCCAGGCTTTGCATCTCGGGGTTGCCCTGCACATTGCCTTGCTGGTGACCGAGGCTGTTGAGTTGTACGTCGGACAGCACGCTCACCTGCCGGCGGTTACGCTGGAAGGTTTCTTTGTTAAAGCCCCAGTGACCAGCACCGGCCGTGGCTTTGGGTTTCACGGGGGCTTTCTGGCCTGGCATCAGGGCGGTAGGGTTGGCGTTGAAACGGCGGCGCATGGCGGCTACTTCTTGTGGACTTGCCGCGTGGGAAAAGGCGCCCTTGAACTGCACGGCTTCCACGCCCGCACGGGTAAAGGCGTATTCATTGACCGATTCCAGCACCTCTTCGGCAAAGCCGCCAGTGTGAAAACCCTCGTTCAGCCAGATATTTTCGGTGGCGAGACCCGCTTCGCGGTGCATATGGACGACGCCAATCACCGTGGCGGGTTGATCGCGCAGCGCCACCGTCCAGATCAATTCGCGCTTGGGCTCGGGCTCGGCAATCGTGCGGAGCAGCACCTCGCGCGCCATTTTGTCGTTCTCTTCGCCCTTGGGCAGGCCCAGATATTTGGCGATTTCCCAACTGGGCAGGGTTTTGCGCACCGCATCGATATCCTCGGCCTGCATCGGGCGCATCAGCAGGCGGTCGCTCATGAATTCATGCAGCTTTAGCACCATCAGGCGGGTGAATTCACGCTTGCCGATGGTCAGCACGTCATCCGTCGCAATAATGACGGGCTCGTCGGGGTTTTTGAAGGCTTCGTCGTTGATCTCGACCTCGCCGGCCAGGATCAGTTTCCGCGCATCGTCGAGCGTGAGGCCCGCCTTGGCGCCGCGCACCACATCGACCAGCGATTGCTTGGCGGTATAGAACATGACCAGCCGCATATCGGCCAGCTGCGCCTGCCGGGCCAGCATTTTTTCAAAGCGGTCCTGTTCCGCCTTGGCAGCGGCATGGCCGTAATAGCGCCCGACAATGGCATAGGCGAGTTTCAGCTTCAGTCGCTTGGGCATATTGCCCAGCTCATCGAGCAGACGCATCAGCTCTTCAAGCGGAATATCGGTATAAAGGCGAAAATACATCTCGATCAGATCATCGGCGAGATTCATCAGCCGCATAAACTGGTCGCGCGCCGTATGGCCCAAACCGATATAATTGCCAAGGCTTTTTGATTGTTTCAGCTCGCCATCCGTGCCCGGCGATATCTGCGTGCAGATGATGCTTTGCGGGGCTTGGCCCGCCTGTTGTTGCAAGAAACGGCCGATCATTTCGTTATAGCGCTGATCGGCCCCCACAATGGTCAGATCAATGTCCAGATGCACACTGTCGTAGCCTTGCAGCACTGGATAGAGCATTTCATGGACGAAAATATCGCGCTTGGCATTAATACGCTTTTGAAAGGTTTCGCGCGCGATCAGCCGGGCGTGGGTCACATCGCGGACCAGCGCCATAAAGCGCGACAACGGCATGGCATCGTACCATTCAGCGTTATAGCGCACCTCGATCAGCTGCGGATCATCAAAGCGCAGGATTTGTTTGATTTGCTCGAGGATCGCAGCACCATTGCGTTCAATCTGGGCGCGGTCCTGCAAGGGGCGCGGTGCCATGCGGCCATCGGGGTCGCCCAGCTGGGTGGTGAAATCACCCAGCACCAAAACCACCTGGTGGCCCAGCATCTGCATATCGCGCAAGAGCCACAAATTGACCGCATGGCCGATGTGCAGCGTCCCCGCCGTCAGATCAACGCCGAATTTGACGCGCAGCCGCCGGCCGGCATTAAGTTTTTCCAGCAATTCCTCGCGGTAGAGGATCTGGTCGCTCATGCGGTCGACATGAGCCAGAAAATTGTCGATGCGGGCGGGTGTGGGCATGGTCATAGGTGCTTATTATAACGACTTTATGACCGGCTCGCCCACGCCATTTTGTTGCTTTGTTTTTGCATAAATCGGATTGACGCGACGGCGGGGTTTGGTAATCTGCCCCTCCCTGACCATCATTGGAGAGATGACATGAGCAAGCTGTGGTACCGCACCCGCGATGAAAAAGGCGCGTCCCAATTGCACGAAGTCGATTTTAACGATTTCCGCGTTGATAGCCCCACTGTCATTTATCTGTCGGGCTTTTTGACCACCAACAAGCAGCAGGGCTTTATTGCCGGCGCCCTGAAGCGGCTAGAAGAAATGCTGGGCCATCGCGCCACCGAGGTCGCGCATGACGCCAAGGTCTATGCCTGGTCGCATTCGAACCTGGGCAATCTATTCAACATGGTGGCCTATAACGGCTTTCCCACACGTGCAGCATCGGGCGCCGCCTATACTTTCGCGCGGCACGTTATTCTGCCGCTGGTGGCCGAAAACCTGAAGGGCCAGGGCGGGCAGATCAAAGGCCAGCCGCTGGATATTAAAACCGCGCGGCAAAACCTGCGCAACTTGACCCTGATGACCTATAGTGCTGGTACCGTGACGGTGCAGGAGAGCTTTAATGCGGCGCGTAAAATGATGCACAAGATCGGCATGGAAGAAAGCGTCATTCGGGATCTCTTGGGCGAGATTGTGGTGCTGTCGACCGGCAACGTCTCGCGCCCATCTAAAGAGAAAAACCGCTTTACCACCGTCTATCTGGTGGCCAGCAATGATATCGTCGTGCGGATGAAAAATGCGCTCTGGGCGCCTTTGCGTACACTGCTATCCAAGCTGATCGCGGACCATCCAGACGCGCTGCGTGCCGAAAAGATTTCGCCCACCAGCCTGCTGGTCACCGCCAAAATTGGTCATGCCAATTGGGAATGGCGACTGGGTGATGGTGGCAAAACGTTTAAAAGCCAGATCAAACGTCTGCTGCCGGTCTGGACGTTTATCAATTCCAACCACGAACTGCCCTATTACATCACCCATGATGAACGGCTCAGCCCCTTTGCCAATGTGGCGCTCTATGGGCTGACCAATGCAGTGGGCCGTACGGAAAAACTGGATGTGGAAGCGCTTATTGCGCCGCCGGCGACAAGGCCTGCGGCCGAGGCGAAGGCTTATAAGCAGAAAATGGCAGCGGCCCGCGCCCGGGCACTGCGCTGAGCCTTATTACAGCAGGGTTTTCTGGTCCCAATAGTCGGCGTATTTGAACGGCAATAAATCGCGTGCGCGCACCTTGAACAATTCGTCATGGTTGGGTTCGCGCATGATCACCATGCCATCCATGAAATCGGTCATCAGCTCGCGGCAGCGGCCGCAGGGGGGGATCACCTTGGGTTCGCGGCCTTCTTGATAATACACGGCAACGATGGTGTCGATTTTACGGTCGACGCGCTGACGGGCCTCGCCAATAATCATCGGCTCCGCACAGACAGACAGGCTCGCCACATCGGCCTTGAGGTTGATCGCCGTCATGATTTCGCCGTTATCAAGGCGAAGGGCAGAGCCGACCGGCGCCGGGCGATGAATGCCGCTATAGTGAATAACCGGCTTTTTAACTTTCTCGCAAGCCGCCGCAATCAGGGCGTGATCGTCAGCGGTTAAGGGGAATTTTTCCATGTCGATTACCTCTTCACCTGCAGCAATTGCGCGCGGGAGAGCCAGAAGACTTCACCCTCGCTGGTCTCCGTATCGAGCCACATAAAGGGCAGATCGGGATAGGCTTCTTCGAGCGGCGCACGGCCATAGCCGATT
>JAIXUW010000329.1 GCA_027483355.1 Alphaproteobacteria bacterium | reverse complement strand
GCGCATCATCGGCGGCGCGCAAGGCCAGCGCTTCACTGGGTGTAAAGAAAAGCGAGACCTGTTGACGCAGGGCATAACCAGCCAATGCTGCCGCCAGCGCGACGCAAGCCACAATGACCAAGGCAAAAATAAGGCGTTGGCGTTTAACCATGACGGCGCACCTTTTGCCAATCGCGCCAAGTCACCCCGATCAAGACGAGCAATACAACGGCAGTAACGCTATAGGCGGCGCAGACAAAGTCCATATGGGTCCAGTCGGTCATACGTTTTCTCCCCGCAGCGCCTGATTGGCCAAACGTCGCATGATCAGGGCGGTGCGCAAACGGAGCGCCACCAGCCAGATGAACAGCGCCAGAAAAGCCACAGCCATCGCCAGCAGCGGCGCCAATAAACTGGGGTGAATGGTGGGGCCGTCAAGCCGCAACACACTGGCCGGTTGATGCAGGGTGTTCCACCAATCGACCGAGAATTTGACGATGGGCAGGTTAACCGCGCCGATCAGCAGCAACACCGCCCCGGCATCAAGCCCGCGCTGGCGATCATCAAAGGCCCGCACCAGCGCCATATAGCCGAGATAAAAGAAAAACAGCACCAACACGCTGGTCAGCCGCGCATCCCAGACCCACCACGTACCCCAGGTGGGCTGCCCCCAGAGGGCGCCTGTCACCAGACAAATAAATGTAAACCCGGCACCCAGCGGTGCGGCGGCCCGGGCGAATTCTTCGGCCACCACGTGCCGCCAGACCAGACCACAAAAAGCCGCTGTCGCCATACCCGCATAGACAAACAGCGCCAGCCAGGCCGCCGGCACATGAACGTACATGATACGTACCGTCTCGCCCTGCAGATAATCGGCGGGTGACGCCAACAGGGCAAGATACAGGCCATAGGGCAGCAGCACTGCCCACAACACCAATGCCGCCGGCTGCGCGATATCCAGCAGCGACAAGAAGCGGGTGGGGTTAGCGAAACGATGCAACATGAACAAACCTATCTTGAAAACTGGGCGCGCAGCAACCAACCGGCCGCCGCCACGAAAAGGGGTGCGGTCAGCACGACCAGCGCTGCTTGCAGCAAAAGATACGGGTTTGTACCAAAGGGCACAAGCGCCCAACGCGCCGCCGCCAGAAGCCCCAGAAGCAGCATCGGCAGCATTAGCGGCAAAATGATTACCGCCAGCAAAAGCCCCGCGCCGCGTGCGCCATAGGTCAGCAAGGCCCCCACGCCGCCCAGCAGGCTGAGATAGACCGTCCCCAACGCCAGAGAGGGCAACAACAGACACAGCATATCAAGCGGCAGGCCCAGCATCGGCACCAAAAGGAGACTAATAACCACCAGCGGCAAACCCGCCGTCAGCCAATGCGCCAGTACAGCCGCAGCCCCTGCCAACAGGGGCGAGACCCCGGTCAACAACAACAGATCAAACCGCCCCTGCGCCAGTGGCCGGTGCCACAAACTTTCGAGCGACAGGAGGCTTGCCAGCAAGAGCGTGATCCAGATGACAGGCACGGCCGCTGTCGTCAACGCAGCGGGCGTCGGCGCCAGTGCAATGGCAAACAACGACGCCATCACCAAAGCCGTCACCACCGCCCCACCAGCGGCAAAACCCCCACGGCGTGCGAGATCAAACGTTAATAAGCCAAACTGTTTCATGGCGTGCTTGCCAGAGCGAGGGTTGTTATCTCTACCCCTGCGAGGGATGGTAAAGCTTCGTGGCTGGCGATAACCGCCGCACCTCCCGCTTGCAGATGCGCCATCAATACCGCCGCCAACATCTGCCGCCCCGCCGTATCAAGCCCCACCAGCGGTTCATCCAGCAACCAGATATCGGCCGGCTGCACCAGCAGCCGCGCCAGTGACAAGCGACGCTTCTGCCCGGTGGAGAGTTGATTGAGCGGACGATCAGACAAACCCGCCAGCCCCGTTTGCGCCAAAGCCGACGCCGCATTACCCCCGCTGAGATCCGCCCAAAACCGCAAAGCCACTGAAACAGTCTCGCTCCCCTGCCAGAGCATATCATCGGCTGGCATAAAAGCCGGTGATCGTGGAGTATGACGTGTGACGTCACCCGACGCCGCTGGCAAAGCGCCGACCAGTGCGCGCAGCAAGCTGGTCTTGCCACAACCATTCGGGCCGGTCAGCAGCAGCACGCAACCTCGGCGGAGTTCAACATTGACGTTCTGAAAAATTTTGCGACCGCCGCGCCAGACTGTCATATCCTCGCCACGCAAAAGCAGCGGCGCTTTTTCAGAAGCGGTCGTTAAAGCTGTCGCCTGTGGATAAAGTTCTGTTGCGGACATTCCGCTTTCGCCTATGATTGTCGTGCCTGATGTGGGGCACGCCACACTATAAATCAATCCAAAAGTGGGCACCACGCATCTGACGACCGCATTAACGCTATTTTAGTCGCATTTGCGCTATTTTATCGGCACACGCCGCAGATGATCGGCGAAAAGTTTACATAAGGAGAGAGCCTTGACCATCCCCGGACATGACACTTTAAAGACCCGCAAAACCCTGACGGTCGAGGGCAAGGCCTATGATTATTTCTCCCTGCGTGAAGCAGAGAAAACGCTGGGTGATCTGAAGACCCTCCCCTATTCGCTGAAAGTCCTGTTGGAAAATCTGCTGCGCTTCGAAGATGGCCAGAGCGTCACCGTCGATGACATCAAGGCCATGGGCCAATGGCTGAAAGATAAAAACTCGGACCGCGAAATCGCTTATCGTCCGGCCCGCGTGCTGATGCAGGATTTCACCGGCGTCCCCGCCGTGGTTGATCTGGCCGCCATGCGCGACGCCATGCAAAATCTGGGCGGCGACCCCAAGATGATCAACCCGCTCGCCAACGTCGATCTGGTCATTGACCATTCGGTGATGGTCGATGCCTTTGGCACCGATGCCGCCTTTGACACCAATGTGAAAATCGAATTCGAGCGCAACCTTGAGCGTTATAAATTCCTGCGCTGGGGCTCGAAGGCCTTCAACCGTTTCCGTGTGGTACCGCCGGGCACCGGCATTTGCCACCAGGTCAATTTGGAATATCTGTCGCAGACCATCTGGGTCGAAGAAGACGACACCAAAAATGATGGCAAACTGATCGCTTATCCCGATACACTGGTCGGCACCGACAGCCACACCACCATGGTCAACGGCTTGGCCGTGCTGGGTTGGGGCGTGGGCGGTATCGAAGCTGAAGCCGCTATGCTGGGCCAACCTGTATCCATGCTGATCCCGCAAGTGGTCGGCTTTAAACTGACCGGCCAGTTGAAAGAAGGCACCACCGCCACCGATCTGGTCCTCACCGTCACGCAGATGCTGCGTAAAAAAGGCGTCGTCGGCAAATTCGTCGAATTCTTTGGCACGGGTCTTAATAACCTGTCGCTGGCCGATCGCGCCACCATTGCCAATATGGCCCCCGAATACGGCGCCACCTGTGGCTTCTTCCCCATCGACGCCGAGACCATCAATTACCTGCGCTTTACCGGCCGCGACGAAGCCCGCGTGAAACTGGTCGAGGCCTATGCCAAAGAACAGGGTATGTGGCGCGATGATAGCATTGATCCGGTTTTCTCGGACGTGCTGGAACTCGACCTTGCCACGGTGGAGCCTTCACTGGCTGGCCCCAAGCGCCCGCAGGACCGCATCACCCTGTCCAAAGTGTCTGCCGGTTTCAAAGACATGATCAAAACCGATCTGGGCGACAAGGCCGGCACCACTGTCCGCATCGCCGGGCAGGACGCTTATCTCGGCCATGGTTCGGTCGTGATTGCCGCGATTACCAGCTGCACCAATACCTCCAACCCCTCCGTCATGGTGGCCGCAGGTCTGGTGGCGCGCAAAGCCCGCGAAAAAGGCCTGAAAGTAAAGCCCTGGGTGAAAACATCGCTCGCCCCCGGCTCGCAAGTGGTGACCGACTATCTCAACAAAGCGGACCTCAGCAAAGATCTTGATGCGATGGGCTTTAACCTGGTGGGCTACGGCTGCACCACCTGCATCGGCAACTCTGGTCCGCTGCCAGACGCCATCGAAGCGGCCATCAAAGAAGGCGACCTGACCGTCGCCGGCGTCTTGTCGGGTAACCGCAACTTCGAAGGGCGCATCCATCCCTTCGTCAAGGCGAACTATCTTGCCTCCCCGCCGCTGGTGGTGGCCTATGCGCTGGCGGGCAACATGAATATCGATCTGGCGACCGAACCACTCGGCACCGGCTCGGACGGCAAACCGGTTTACTTGAAAGACGTCTGGCCCAGCCAGAAAGAAGTGGCCGATACACTGCTGCATTGCCTGACGTCGGATATGTTCAAGTCACGCTACGCCAACGTCTTTGAAGGGCCGAAAGAATGGCAGGCGGTACAGACCGAAGGTGGCATGACCTATAAATGGCCAGCGGGCTCCACCTATGTCCAAAACCCGCCGTACTTTGCCGATATGGCCGATAAGGCTGGCAGCGTCAGCGACATTCGCTCGGCCAATCTGCTGGCGATTTTTGGCGACAGCATCACCACCGACCACATCAGCCCGGCAGGCTCGATCAAAAAAGACAGCCCTGCGGGCAAATACCTGCTTGAGCATCAAGTCAGCGTCGGTGACTTCAACAGCTATGGCGCGCGCCGTGGCAACCACGAAGTCATGATGCGCGGCACCTTCGCCAACATCCGCATCAAGAATGAAATGCTGGGCGGCAAAGAAGGTGGTCATACCCTTTATGCCCCCACTGGCGAAGAAATGCCCATCTATGACGCGGCGATGAAGTATATCGCGGCTGATACACCGTTGGTGATCATTGCTGGTAAAGAATACGGCACCGGCTCGTCGCGCGACTGGGCCGCCAAGGGCACCAACCTGTTGGGCGTCAAGGCGGTCTTGGCCGAAAGCTTCGAGCGTATTCACCGCTCGAACCTGGTGGGTATGGGTGTTTTGCCGCTGCAGTTCAAGGACGGCATGACCCGTGCCGACCTGGGCCTGACCGGCAGGGAGAAAATCGATGTCAAAGGCATCGAGGCAAACCTCAAGCCACGTGGCGATCTGACGCTGACCATCACCTATGCCGATGGCAAGACGCGCGATATCGCCGTACTGTGCCGCATTGATACGCTGGATGAAATCGAATACTTCAAGAATGGCGGTATTCTGCACTACGTCTTGCGCTCGATGGCGAAACCCGCCAAGGCGGCCTGAAGCAACACCAAACGATAGATTTCAACCGCCCACGCGCCACCCGGCCCGTGGGCGGTTGGCGTTTTAAACCGGCAGCAAATCAGCAAAGGCCAACGGATAGAGCGGTAGCCCTTCGGCACGTATTTCGGCCAGACTGCGCCAGCCTAATTCCGCCGTGACGTTGTCCAGCCGTGCCGGTTTATCGCAGGCCCAAAAGGCAAGATCACGGGGCGTCACCGCATAGACGAAAATGATTTCATGGCCAGGTTTGCCCGCATAGACAAAAATATTCTCGATGACGGCAAGACGCGCGCCCACATCGACTGCAATCCCCAGTTCTTCTTGGTATTCGCGCTGCAAGGCGGCGGCCGCCGTCTCGCCGAAGTCAACCCCGCCGCCCATGGCGCGGTAAAAGACCTGGCCGCTGTGCGGGTCCGCGCCACGCTCCAGCAAAACCCTGCCATCCGGGCGCTGCATCAAGGCCAGGGCCGTCACCCGAATAGGCGCACTTGCCGCTTGTGCTGTCATCACCACCTCCTTAGCGTCTTTTGCCCGTTCAAAAAGAATGCTAACCTTATAAATGGCAGTGTATCCGATGGCCGCGTCTGCCCGCCATCCTCTTTGCGAAGGTTTCAGCCGATGCTCGTCCCGCGCCTTTTTCCGACTGTGCTGGCGATACTGATGACGCTTTGTTTGGCCCTGCCTGCCGCGGCTGGCGACAGCGCGCTTACCTTGCAAGACCCGGCCGCTACCACGACACCGGCGGCGCCCATGCCCGAGTGGTTGGCCTATCAAGACCCCTATGCCAAGGCCAATAAAGATATCGCCACCGCCCATCTCAGCCACGCCGATGTGACCGCCTGGACCATGGCCGCCGTGACCGAAGCGCTGACCATTCCGCACACCGACTATGAACAAAAATTGACCGAACAGCGCGGCCATTTCACCGATAAGGGCTGGAGCGAATACGGCCGTTTTTTACAAGACAGCCGCGCCATGAATGTGCTGCAAGGCGGGCAGAATATCGCGACCGTGGCGGACGGCGAGGCTCTGGTCGTCAATCACGGCGAACAACAGGGGCATTACCGCTGGGTGGTCAGCCTGCCGGTGATGCAATCAGTCTCCACCACCACCGGCCATCGCCAGACGTTGATGATTGAGGTGATGCGCGTCGCCATGCCGGCCAATGCAGAGGCCCCCGACTTACGTATTGATGGGATACGCAGCGCGGCAGCAGCGCCCACCGCCACCATCGGCACCGTGCCTAGTCAGCTGCCGTCGTCGGCACCTTAAAGAAGCTATCGGCTGCGGCCTTTGATTTTTCTTTTTTGGCGATATCGGCCTCGACCCGGATGATTTCGACCTTGAGGTCATCGACATAGGTGCGCAGCTGGTCGATCGAGAGCATATCCAAAGGGCGCGGCTTCATGCGCTTAGTGCGCGGGTCAAAATCGTCGTCGGTCAGCATTTTTCACTCCTTTAGCTTACAGGATAGTTCAGCATGGCACGTCTTAAAAAACAATCACCTCTGCCGCGCCAGATGCTGGCGATGAAAATCATCGACGGCGAGTTGCACCCCTGCACCCGCCCCCTGCCTAAGCCCAAAAAAGGCGAGGTTTTGATCAAGGTGACGGCGGCGGGTGTGAACCGCCCCGATCTGTTACAGCGGCTGGGGCATTATCCACCACCCAAAGGCACCACCGATATTCCAGGTCTTGAAGTGGCAGGCACCCTCGCCGCCGGACCGCGCCGGGGCGAGAAGGTTTGCGCCCTGGTGGCCGGTGGCGGCTATGCCGAATATGTGGCGGCCCCAGCGGCGCAGTGCCTGCCCATCCCCAAGGGTTTTTCAATGACCGAGGCGGCAGCACTACCCGAAACCTTCTTCACGGTCTGGCGCAATGTATTCGATATTGGTCGCTTGCAAAAGGGTGAATGGCTTTTGGTCCATGGTGGCAATTCAGGCATTGGTACCACCGCCATACAAATGGCGCGGGCCTTGGGGTCAAAAGTGATTGCCACCGCCCGCGGCGCCAGCAAAACGGCCGCGTGCAAAAAACTGGGCGCCCATCACGCCATTGACAGTACCCGCAAAGATGTTGCGGCCGCAGTGCTGCGCGTGACCAAAAACCGCGGTGTCGATGTTATCCTTGATATGCTGGGCGGCGAGACACTTGCCAAAGATCTAACCGTTATGGCGGCGCACGGCCGTCACGTCTCGATTGCGGTCCTCACCGGACGGACCGCAGAACTCGACATTCGTCTGATGATGCAAAAGCAACTGACCATCACCGGCTCGACCTTGCGCGCCCAACCTGTTGCCGTCAAAGCCGCCATCGCGGCCGCGCTCAAGAAACAGGTCTGGCCTTTGCTCAGCCGCAAAAAGATCACACCGGTGATTGCCAAAACCTATCCCTTGGCCCAAGCGCAAGCCGCGCATGAATATTTGGAGAGCGGCAAAGTGACGGGCAAAATTGTGCTGACTGTATGATGCGCTCTGCTTCTGCGTGCGGGCCACGACCGTGCCCCCCGTTTGTCATTCTGAGCGAAAGCAAAGAATCTCCATCCGCCCGGGGGAGATCCTTCGGCCACGTCTCAGGATGACAACACCAAAATTCTAATTATTATAAATAAATCAGCACTTTAAAGCGGAGAGCCCTCTCATTGGCCACCCGTTGACATATTACGTGTACGCTGCTATTGAATATGAAAATCAGCAAGAGGTTTGTGCCCATGTCTTACAAAGAAGAATTTGCCACGATTGCCGCGCTTCATCCGCACAACAGCAAGCTCGAAGGCCATCATATTAAGAACACAGCCCCGCGCTTTACCGCAGCCAGCGTTTGTGTGTTGGAAATCAGCGATCAAAGCTCGATCGTGCGCCGGTTTGATTTTCTGCTGCGCATCGTCATCGTTAAATATGGCGAAGCTTTGCACAGCATCCCCTTCGGGCAACTCGACCGCGAGGTGCTGGAGGCGATGCACGCGAAACTGACGGCGCTGGGCGGCACACCGCCGGCCCTGCCCGATCTCGGCCCACGGGTAGATGCCAAGATCAACAAAAACCCCGCTGCCAAGCCGCTGGATATCTAAGGATTGATGACGATGACGTATAAAGATGACTTTGCACGTTGTGCCGCCGCCACCAAGACGGACAGGCATGGGCGAACTTCGCCGGATATGTACACACTCAAAAACTCAAGCTATGCCTTGAGCGTATTCTATGACAATGGTCCGTGTATCACCTATGATTTCTTGAACCGCATGATGATCACGACATACGGTTCTGAAATGAAGTTTGTTTTATTCAAAGACCTCGACCGCGAGATACTGGAAGCCATGCGCGACAAGCTGATCGAGCTGGGCGGCACGCCACCGGCGATGCCCGAAACGGATCCGCGGCCAGATACCAAGATCAATAAAACTCATAAGCCAAGAGAGCTAGACGCCTAAGGAGCCACACGCATGAGTTACGCCGAAGATTTCGCCAAGGCCACCAAAGCCACCAACCGCGACGGCAGCCGTGCGGTCAGCTTTACCATGAAGACACCTTTTGCGCTGAACGTGAACTACGGCTCTAACCAAACGCAGACCTATGATTTCCTCAGCCGCGTGATGATTTCAGTGGTCCGTACCAGCGGTTACGCCGAAGCGGGCATCGCCATGACCACCACCCCGTTTCGCGATATCGACCGCGAGGTGCTGGAAGCCATGCACAAGACGCTGATTGAACTGGGCGGCAAACCGCCAGCCCTGCCGGATATCGGGCCGCGGGCAGATGCCAGGATCAATAAAACCGGGCTAAAAACCTCTTAATACCCGTATTTCCTGGGTTTTTCCGTCATACAGGCGCTTTTTCTTGGAAAATCGGCCTATTGACCGTATATTCAGCCTACTTCCCCCTGATTGATGATTCTCTTTTCAATCGGCGCGGCCGCTGAAACCGGCCCGCAGCAAACGGGAAAACTGTATTTTTTGCCGCCACCGTCCAAGGAGACTTTAACATGGCCCAAGCCTATCCCCTGATGCCGAAAGCAACCGCCGTCTGGCTGGTCGATAACACCGCGCTCACCTTTGATCAGATCGCCGATTTCTGCGGCCTGCACCCGCTGGAAGTACAAGCCTTGGCCGACGGCGATGTCAATGCCGGCATCATGGGCACCAGCCCGATTTTATCGGGGGAGCTGACCGCCGAAGAAATCGCGCGTTGCGAAAAAAACACCACCACGCGCCTGAAGCTGTTGAAAACCGACCTGCCCAAGCCCCGTGTGCGCGCCCGCGGCCCCCGCTACACGCCGGTGAACAAGCGTCAGGAAAAACCCAATGCGGTGGCGTTTTTGCTAAAAACCTATCCGCAGTTGGCCGACGTGCAAATCGCCAAGCTGATCGGCACCACCAAGCCGACCATCGACTCCATCCGTAACAAAACCCACGCGCTGTCGACCACCATCAAGGCGGCCGACCCCGTGGTGATCGGCCTTTGCACGGGCGATGAATTGGAAAAGGCGATCAAACGCGCCAACCGCCGCGTCGAGCGCGAACAGGGCGGCCCCAAAGCTGTCCCCGCATCGGACAGCGCCGG
>JAIXUW010000282.1 GCA_027483355.1 Alphaproteobacteria bacterium | reverse complement strand
GCCTCGCACCCCGCAGTAAAAATTGGACGGTGGCGAGCGCTAGGAGCGCTCATCACCGGCAACTATGGAACGTGTGTTTATCTGTGAGCAGAAGACAGTTGATATCTCGGGCCTGGAGGGGAAGGTCAACTTCCTCTACTGGGTCACGTGGGCTAGCTTCGCACTCTATCTCGCTGACATCTGTATCCGCGCCTGCGGTGGCAAGCGGGGCTAAGGAAGATGGTCATAGAGAGCACGCCAATCACATTTTTTTCTCCACATGCGGCGTGTAGAGAATATCAGAAGTTGCCAGCTTCTGATGAAGCAGATGAATGCCGCTCGTGGTCTTGAACTTCTCACTGTCCTTATTCCAGACTTTAATAACGTAGAACCCCACCCTGTGCGAGCCCCCAGGTCCGCTCATAATCTTCGGCGAGATACTGATGCCGTGAATCACATCCTCCTCCACCTTTGTAGCCTTTCCAAGCATTGCGCCCAGAGTATAGGCCTTGAAATACTCGGCACCCTCCTCAGGTCCACCACGCAGTGAATACGAGCCACCGCGCACATTCTGATAGTTCTCCCACAGAGGGGGAATCGGGTCACGCATACAGAAGAACATCCCACGCCGCAGCTTGTCTCCCAGCTCTTGAAACACCGACATGACCTCACGGAGACTCTTCACCTTTGCAATGGGCTGGAACGTATCAAGCGTCCAGCGCTTCTCCCTTGGTGCGTGGAAATACAATGTCCATACACCAGTGGGAAGTGGAGCATCCATATCCGCAGCCATCGTTATGGAGGGTTCTACTGAACATGGGGACGCAATTTTAAGCCCCAGGACCGCGGCGACTAGTCCTCCTTGGACTCCGCTGCTACACCCCCAGTCGCCCGCTCGAGATTCCGCTTTCGAACCTCCGCCTCCACCTGCCGTAGGCCCTTCATTGCCGTGGCCATGCGCTCCTCATTCGTCGGGCGCGCATCGACCTGCTCGGCAGCCTCCTCCGCCAGTGCCTCCCCTCTAGAGGTCAACAGAGCCTCAAGGGGGCGCGGGTCCGTCAAGTCTGCAACATGCTCCTGGCCCATCGTATCCATCAGCTTCACATGGAACTTTGCAAGATTGGGGATAATGTGCGACTGCAGCGACCATGCGCCAACGATGTGCCCCACGCTCGGCGATAGCTCGGTCGGGCTGTAGTTCTGTACACGAATGTCCGCTACGAAGTCGGTGAGGTCATAATGAGCTTTGTTCTCCGAATCTGTAATCTCCATGCTCAGAATGGGGAGGCGGTGGACGGTACTGCTCTCGGGATAGCTAACTGTCTCATAGGCATTGTTGTTCCACTCCCAGAACCGCTTCGCCTCAGGAGAATAGAGCCATTCTGCCTGTGCAGAACCAGTTGCCCAAGGCTGCACGGTGTTCACACGGAAACCAACGGGAATCCAGTCGAAGAAGATAAAATATCGGTATCGGAACAAATCAAAGACCGCCTCACCGAACTGACAGGCCTTTGTCAAGGCGTTCTCCCAACGGTCGCTCAGATATGCATACCAACTCAGTGCCCAGATAGCCCACTCAGGTGAGATGCTAATATGATTACACAGCCCAGGCATCTTTCTAGCCTATAGAGGTGCCACGGCCTTAGGCCGATTTCTATAGATAGTAATCATATCCGGGGCACTTATTACATTTATATGGAGCACTCATCTCAAGAGGAAGCGGTGGCGTATAGGGTCTCGACTGAATTGCTGAAATGCGCTCGGAGACTTGCGTTTCTGAAATCAGATATCCAGTAATCAACAGTAAAAATGGAAATGCAAGGAGACCATATGCAGCTAGATACGCTCCATATTGACATAAAATATTCATAAGAAGGACAGAAACAATACCAAAAATGGCATGCTTAGGAATGCGGTCGTATTCTCTTACATATAAATCATACACAATCATAGCAAAATAAAGGACTGCGGTTAAAAATCCAGGCGTACAGGACTGCCATGTGATAAGCTTTTGGTTGTTAGACGCGGCGGTCAAGGCGTTCATCCTATTTAAGCCGCAGGCTTCTTGAGAATCTTCTGCTTGGCCTCATTCCAGATGCCGAAGGGCTCCGTGATGAGCTCGCCGTCAGCATCTGTCATGTAGACATTATTCTCCGCGTCGCGGTAGTAGGTGTTGCCCTTATACTCGAACTCCTCCAGCTCCGCCTCGGCCTCCTCCTCGGCCTCCTCCTCGGCCTCCTCGGCCTCCTCCTCTACCTCGGCCTCCACCTCCTCCACCTCCTCCTCCTCCTCGACCTCCTCCTCTACTACCTCCTCCGTATCAGCCTCTACAATCTCATCCGTCTCCTCCTCAATTTCCCCCGCCTCTCGGAGAGCAGCAGGATTCATGAGGAGGAGATCCTCCTTACTGATGCCAGCAACACCATTTACAGTCTTGGCATGCTTATTTAGCAGGAGGCTATCCGGATACCCAATGCTCACCTCCTCAGCAATGACAAGCTCGCGCTTTGGCACTACCTCAATACCCTCCATTGGC
>JAIXUW010000330.1 GCA_027483355.1 Alphaproteobacteria bacterium | reverse complement strand
GCTTGCTTTTCCAGCGTGATCAGGTTTTCTTCCAGCGCATTCAGACGATCGCTGGTGGCCTGATCCTGCTTTTCTTTTTTCAGCGCTTCACGCTCGATTTTCAACTGCATGATGCGGCGGTCAAGCTCGTCGAGTTCCTCAGGCTTACTATCCACCTCCATGCGCAAACGAGATGACGCCTCGTCCATCAGGTCGATGGCCTTATCAGGCAGGAAACGCTCGGTGATATAACGGTTCGACAAAGTGGCCGCAGCCACGATGGCGCTATCGGTGATGCGCACCCCATGGTGCAATTCGTATTTTTCTTTAAGACCCCGCAGGATCGAAATCGTGTCTTCGACCGTAGGTTCCTTCACAAAAACCGGTTGAAAGCGCCGCTCGAGCGCTGCGTCTTTTTCAATATGCTTGCGGTATTCATCGAGGGTGGTGGCGCCAATCATATGCAGCTCGCCACGGGCGAGTGCCGGTTTCAGCATATTGCCCGCATCCATCGTACCCTCGGACTTACCAGCACCCACCAGGGTGTGCAATTCATCCAAAAACAAGACGATTTCACCTGACGCTGCACGGATTTCATCCAACACCGATTTCAGGCGTTCTTCAAATTCACCGCGGTACTTGGCCCCGGCAATCATACTGCCCAGATCCAGCGAGAGAAGCTTTTTATCACGCAGTGATTCCGGCACGTCGCCATTGATAATACGCAGTGCCAGCCCTTCAATGATGGCGGTTTTACCCACACCGGGCTCACCAATCAGGACTGGGTTGTTTTTGGTCCGGCGCGCCAGCACTTGAATGGTACGGCGGATTTCTTCGTCTCGGCCGATGACAGGGTCGAGTTTACCGGCACGCGCGGCCTCTGTAAGGTCTCGACTATATTTCTTAAGGGCTTCGAATTGATCCTCGGCCGAGGCGCTGTCCGCCGTGCGGCCTTTACGCATCGCGTTGATGGCCTGATTGAGCGTCTCGTTGGTAAGCCCCGCCAGTTTCAAAATTTTGGCGGCTTCGCTGTCGGCAATCATCAGCGCCTGTAAAAGACGTTCGAGCGTGATGAATTTATCGCCCGATTTTTTGGCGGTTTGCTCGGCCAGGTCCATGACTTTGGCGACACCTGGCGTCAAACGCAGACCGCCCGCACCCGATCCGTCCACGCTGGTCAGCTTGGCGATTTTTTCATCGACAGCCGCCACCACCGTATCGGGGCTGACCTTAGCCGAGCGTAAAATGCTTTGCACCACGCGGCTATCGTCATCCAGCATACATTTCAGGATATGTTCGGTGGTCAGGAACTGGTGATTATGCCGTAGGGCAAGCGTTTGTGCTGCTTGTAAAACGGCTTTGACCCGTTCGGTCATTTTATCGAAGTCCATGTGGCGGCACTCCTTGTTTTATCTGGAGAAGACCCTGAATAGGCGTCTACTTATATTATACGCCGCAAAAAGTTAATTGGATCCAAAATTAACGCTCGTGCGCCACTCTGTCCGCGCCTATCCGGCGCCATACAACCGCAATGCCCGTAAAAATAAGCAAACCCGGCATTTGCATACCGGGTTTCACTTATGTCTATTCGGGAGCGGCGGGTTTATTCAACCGTTTTGGCAGCAGCCCTGGCACCACGTGGCTCGACCGATACACTCGGCTGTTCGCCTTCACCGGGTGCCGGCTCGGTGCGGGCGTTGCGGCTACCGCGGCGACGCGGCCCCACCAGAAAGCTTTGATCGAGGTCTTCCAGGCCATTGGCGGAAACGTTGGGCTGTTCGCTCTCGGCGGGATCAGTCTGCGCATGATGATCATCACCATGCTGATTTTGCTGATGCTGCTGTTGATGTTGGTGCTGACCCTGTTGTTGCGGCTGGCCACCATGTTGTTGCTGATGACGGGCCTGTTCTTCATTCGCCTCGTTGATCATGCGTTGATAATGTTCGGCATGCTGCAGATAGCTCTCAGCCAGAACACGGTCACCGGCAGCTGCCGCGTCTTTGGCCAAGCCCTGGTATTTTTCAGTGATCTGAAAGGCATTACCGCGAATACGCACATCAGGACCATTGCTGTCGAAGGTATGCACGCGGGGATTGATGCGACGTTGACCGCTGCTGCTGTGCTGATGATGGTGCTGATGATTACCGCCGCCGCCACCACCGCCATTACCATTGCTGCGGCCGCCACGATAACGACGGTTGTTTTGATTATGCCTCATGCGTTCTGTTTCACTTCTCTTGGTGGATAAATACAAATCTGTGTTTTGCGTTCTTGACGATGATGTTTAATGCTCGTCGCTTGGGCGTCATCCTTTGACGCGATTTTTACGGCCGACTGGTCATGCCAGCTTTTGGACAGTCTATGGGTGTCCCGGCAGTTTATTGTCCCGATGTTACGCCAAATACCCCCCGGACGCAAAGGGAAATATTCCCGCTAAGGCCTTGATTCTTCATTCGTTAAACTACCCGTAAACCCGACATCCGCGCGATCACCGCCCGGGGGTGACCGGCCAGGTCGCGGCGGGTTTCAACCACCGACAGGCCCGCCGCTATCGCCAGCCGCGCGACGGCCTCGGCTTGGCTGTGCCCAATCTCCAGGATCAGCCAACCATCGGGTTTCAACCAGCGGGTCAGCTGTTTGAAAATGGACCGATACGCATCCAATCCGCCACCGCTGGCAAACAGGGCAACGGGCGGATCAAAATCAATAACCTCAGGTGCCAGATCGGGCGCTTCTTCGGGTGCGATGTAAGGCGGGTTACTGATGACGACATCAAACAGATCCGCAGGCGTGTAATCGACCCAATCGGCGGTGATCATCTGGGCCCGCCCCGCCACGCCAATTGTTTGCGCATTGAGGACAGCGGTTTCGCTGGCACCGGCATTAATGTCAAGCCCCACGCCGGTCGCCTGCGGCCATTCCTGCAGCAAAGATATCAACAAACAGCCTGTCCCCGTGCCCAAATCAAGCAACCGCAGCGGGGCCTCGCCTTGGCCCGGCTGCACGTGCTGCAAAGCTCCCTCGATCAAGGTTTCGCTGTCCGCGCGTGGATCCAGCGTATCGGGGGTGACGATAAAATCCGCCTTCCAAAAAGCGCGATGGCCGACAATGCGCGATACCGGTTCACGATCAAGGCGCCGCTGCAACAGAGAATCCAGCAGCGCTTGTTCATCGATAGTCACCTCACGGCTACCATGCATCAGCATTTCTTCATGACTTAACCCTAGGGCGTGCTGCACCAACAGACGCGCATCGGCCACGGGCGTATCAATGCCGCTTTGTTTCAAAATGCTTACCGCACCGTGCCAGATGTTTTTAACTGTTACTGTGGTGCTCACCACCCCACCTCCGCCAGTTTAGCCGCCTGATCTTCCGAGATCAGCGGCTCGATAATTTCGTCGAGACATTCACCCGTAATGACGCGATCCAGTTTATAGAGCGTCAAGTTGATACGGTGATCGGTCACCCGCCCTTGGGGGAAGTTATAGGTGCGAATACGCTCCGACCGGTCGCCTGAGCCAATCTGCGCCGCGCGGTCTGCCGCCCGGGCGCTATCCACTTTTTGCCGCTCCATATCGTACAGGCGGGCGCGCAAAATCTTCATCGCCTTGTCTTTGTTCTTGTGCTGCGATTTTTCGCTCTGTTGCACCACCACAATACCCGAGGGGATATGCGTGATCCGCACAGCTGATTCCGTTTTATTAACGTGCTGGCCCCCGGCACCACCCGAACGCATCACATCAATACGCAGATCATCGTCGCGCAGGACGATATCGACGTCTTCCGCTTCCGGCAGAACCGCCACGGTCGCAGCCGAAGTATGAATACGGCCCGAAGCCTCGGTATCCGGTACGCGCTGCACCCGATGCACACCAGATTCGTATTTAAGGCGGGCAAAAACCTCGCGGCCCGATACGGCCGCCACCAATTGCTTGATGCCGCCCAGATCACTTTCGGCCATTTCCATGATCTCAAAGCGCCAGCCATGATCGGCGGCATAGCGGCGGTACATATTGCAGAGATCACCCGCAAACAAAGCCGCTTCATCACCGCCGGTGCCCGCGCGAATTTCCATGATGGCGCTGCCGGCATCGGCCGCATCCTTGGGCAACAGGGCAATCTGAATTTCTTTTTCAATCTCTGGTATTTGGTCACGGAGGGTGTAAAAATCTTCCTCCGCCAGGGCGCGCATATCCTTGTCCGCCGTTTGATCGTTCATGATCTGATCAAGGTCTTGAAGTTCGGCTTTGGCTTTTTGTAATTTTTTGACCGACGCCACCAAATCGCTCATCTCAGCATATTCGCGCGACAGTTTGGTGAATTGTTCGGTCGGCAGGGTACCGCTGGCCAGCAGCGCTTCCACTTCAGCATGACGGGCAATGACCTGAGCCAGTTTACGGTCGAGTGACATGATTAATTCTTATCCATCACTTGCACGTGCCACACCGTATTGCCCGCGTCATCGGTCACCAATAAGGCACCACTTTGCAGGACCGTGACGCCAACAGGGCGGCCATAGACTTCGTTCTGGTCAGCGTCTTTGATAAAACCCGTCAGGAAATCCTGCATCTCGCCGGCCGGCTTCCCATTCTTAAACGGCACAAAAACAACTTTATAACCAGCAAAAGCTGAACGGTTCCACGATCCGCGCTGCCCGATAAACGTACCACCTTTATAATCATTCGGAAAAGACAGGCCATCATAAAAAGCCAATCCCAGCGATGCGGTATGTGACCCCAGCGCGTAATCCGGCGTGATGGCCTTGGCCACCAGATCGGGGCGCT
>JAIXUW010000189.1 GCA_027483355.1 Alphaproteobacteria bacterium | reverse complement strand
GTATAGAAGTCGCTCTCTGTGCGTTCAGTTGCTTGTAGCCATTGCATCAGCGAGACCCCCTCTATAAAGTCCATGGTGAAGCGTGTCTCATTCGCACATGTATAGATATCCCATACAGATGCGACTGCCCCATCAACTCCTCCCTTTTTTAGTGTATCCGACGCAAGTTTCTGTACAAGGGCTTCTGGCACAAGGGAGAACTCGCGGTCAAAAGGGCGTTTGCAGCAGAGACGCTGAGTCGCTCCAGTCGGGTGTGGCGTTCGCTGAATAAGTTGTATCTGCCCATGCGCACCATGATATTGCACCGATTTGTAGACAATCTTACAGCGCGGCTGTGTCTCTCCTGGCACTACAATCTCTCCTGTAATTCGCTCATGTGGGAGTGTGTTGCGCGGCAGCTGGAGACCACTCTGTGTAAGGGCGATCTTCATAGGAATTCCGAATGTTTCATACAGGTTCATCTCGCGCACAGCGAGTCCCTGCCCTATTTCTTCAAGAGAAGTGATTGCATCAGTTTCTCATGAGTATCGATGCCTCGTTCAGAGAATTCTACAGCGAGTAGCTCATATGGGTGTTCTGGCTGCGGCGGGTTCGCGCCGTATTGGTCTGTAAAGGATTGCGGCGGACGGCCAAACAGCTCATCCGTTCTGCGATTCCACCATTTCACTACTACATCCGCAAGTGTCAGGGACTCAGGCCGTTTAGGAGTAAAAAGTGGCAGTGGCACCCACTCTTCTTTCCAGGCCCAAAAGGGAGTTGGAGACATTGTATCCGGATTTATACGACAGGAGGCCCGTAGGTGAGATGGAATCATCTCAGGTGAAAGCGGTGTCCAGCCCCGCTGTTTACACGCAGCTGTCCACTCCTCAGCATACCTCCGTTGATGAATATGAATTGCCTCGTGGAGAAGTGTCGTGCGCGAGGGGAGTTCACTATCTTTAGAGGCAGGAAGGCAAATGAGGTTCGGTGGTCGTGTGTGCGGATATCCGTTGTCAGCAGATGGATGAAGAATAAGGAGGTCACAGTTCGCAGCAAGTGGCACAGTATCTACTATTTCAAGAAGTCTCTCCGCTTTCTCGGTAGGCAGTGAAAAAGCTGCGTAGTTGTATTGAGAGCGAGCTGCTCGATTGAGTGGACAGGCTGTACAGGCCGAGCGATATCCGTCCATATATTCGGCTGTAGCAAGAAGCTCACGGGCCATTTACCGGTGCTCTGTGCTATGTCATCACGACATTAAATCTCAATCACTACCGCGCCGGTGCCACCCTTTACAGCGGGGGCACTCTTCTTTCCAGCCCCCGCACGCTTTTCTGCGGCAGTCGCCTCCTTCTTCAAGAGCCCTAGCACAACCTTTTGCGTGAACATGTCTGTCAAGAGTGCTTGACGCACGGCCGGCTTCGTAGCAATCGCGGCCGCCGCGACCACGGCCGCGGCTCGCTTTGGGCGCGATGTCTCTGGCGCCGTAGTGGATGCTACAGCCGGCGCAGCTACCCCTCCGAAGAATTTTGCTCCAAACCGCGCGGTGGCCTGCTTGTCACAGAGATTCAGTGCCTCGCGGAACAGATACTCACCTGCGGCATACTCGCGCTCCTCGGGCGCAGTCTCCGCCCAGCTCTTTCCACTGGGTGCCACCGCCCCAGGAAGCTCATTCACACACAGCGCAAACAGCTGCGAAATCGGATTCATCAGCTGATGCTCCATATAGAACTTCTGGTCAATCTGAAGCCCCTTCTCTCGAATCCAGGTCGGCGTCTCAATGCGGTCACCCTGTAGCTTACTTGCCTTCTGTCCCACCGATGGGAGAATATAGAGAAAGCTGATGCGGTCGCCACTCGCCGGCGCATTGCCTGGGTCACGCGCCGTGATACGCTCCGCCAGAATCTTGTGCGCGGGCGGTGTTGCCGACTTATACTCTGAGCGCAACGATTTGCTCATCGTCAGCTGCGTCATACTCACCCGCCCCTCCGCCAGGTCGCGCAGCTTTGCGCGCACAAACTCCGCCGCCGCCACCGGGTCACGCTCCGTCAGCAGAATGCGAATAGCGCCACCGTAGATGACCTTCACAATTCCCGCATAGTCACGCCGCTTCGTAGCGATACCCATGCTGTTCTGGTAGTAGTCATCCGGCGACTCCTCATACTTGTTGCCCACATATCGCTTCTTGCTGAAGATGATGAAGGGAGAGAACACCTTGTCATACTCGAAGTCGTGCGGCGGCTTGAGACACGTCGTCACCATCTGTCCAGCCTCCGTGGTCAGCTTTTGCGTTGCCACAATCGCCTCGCGCCCCTCGAGCCGTGCTCCTGTCGCCGGATTCCGCACGTTGAAGTTGATGAACAGCGAGTCCGTATCACCGTAGACGGTCTCCGCGCAGCAGTCGGCACGCCCCGCCGCAGGCCCGTAGAACCGCTCAATGGCCGCCTTCGCGAACAGAATCTGCTTGCGGCCATACGCAGTGACGGAGGCCGCCAAATGCTGGAGGCGCACCTTGAATGTTGCTGAGCCCAGCTGGCCATAGAGCGAGTTCGCCGTCAGCTTGTAGGCCAGCTGCTCCGCATCGAGTAGCGCCTTCTTGAACGGGTCCGTCTCCGCATCCGCCAGCTTCCGCTTCGCCTTGCGGGCTGCGAGCAGCCCCTGCACAATCTGCGGCAGAGTGCCCTTCTCATCACCGGGGAACTGCGCATAGCGACAGACACGTAGCCCCTGCTTCACCTTTTCAGGCACCTTTCGCATATCCCCCTCCTTCGCACCCCAGATATCAAACTCAATCTCGGTCCAGGCCACACCGGCCCCCGCAGCCGCCGCCATTGCTGCCTCCTCCTCTTCAGGTGACCCTAGCTGATAGCACAGAAACCGCCCATCCAGTGTGTAGTCCTTCACACTCACGAGCGTATCGTGCGAGATGTTCTCCGAGATGATGGTGCTCGGATACAGTGACGCGAAGTCTGCAACACCCACAGGTGACTTGAAGTAGAAGCCCGGTGTCGGCGTTAGCACAATCGCGCCCTCATATGACTCCTCGGGGCCGTCGTCCTCGTCGGCTTCCTCGCCCTCCGCACGCCGCGGCTTCGTCTCCGCCACGGCAATGCACTGCCCGCGCTCGTAGCACTCCTTGCAGATCAGCCACTCACTCTTGATGCCCTGCCCGCGCGTGAAGATGTAGCCCACTGGAACCGAGCAGGCGTTCGCCATCGCCATCGCGTTGTTGAACACGTCCAGCTTCTTGTAGAGCTCCACAGTCAGGTCACAATCCTGAACGCAGTAGGCGGCAACACGGGCACGTCCCGCCGACCCTCCATCCCTGTGAAGCTTGAAGATGTCCTGCGGTGAGACGTCATCCTTCACCAT
>JAIXUW010000259.1 GCA_027483355.1 Alphaproteobacteria bacterium | reverse complement strand
TTCAGATCCGTCCATTCATAGGCCATGCCCGGCGGCAGCGTTTCCGCCAGAATTTTCATGATGGCTGTTTCAGCATCACCCGAGGAATAGCCGGGGGCCGCGCCACCGTTCAACTCGCCGGTACGATAGAGGTTATACCGCGAGGCCGTATCCGGGCCATAGCTGGGCGATACAGCGATAACACTGCCCAGGGGCACCATTTCGCCGGTCATGCTGCGTGTTTTTAACTGCGCGATGTCGCTCGCATCGTCGCGGAAGGGGGCGTCCGCCTGCGCCACCACCTGATAGGTACGGCCAAACAGGTTAAAGTCATTGATATAAAGCGAACCCAAATAGACCTGCAGCGTGTCAAAAATATTCGAGAGCGGCACACCCAACTGCAAGGCTTTGGTGCGATCGACCGCGACATCCAGCTGCGGGACGTTGATTTGATAGCTGGAAAAGACATTCGCCAGTTCCGGCGTCTGCCAGGCTTTCATCTGCACTTGTTGCAACACATTGTACAACTGGTCATAGCCCAAATCGGCACGGTCCTGAATTTGCAGCTTGAAGCCACCAATGGCGCCCATGCCGTCGACCGCCGGCGGCGGGAAAATACCAATAAAGGCGTCTTCAATCGACCCCATCTGACCCATCAGTTTTTCGGCGATGGCGGGGCCATAAAGATCGTCACTGGTGCGCTCTTCAAACGGCGTAAGCGAAAAGAAGACTACGCCCATGCTCGACGTAGCACCAAAACTGATCGAGAGACCCGGGAAGCTGACGGCACTTTGCACGCCCGGGGTATTCAGGGCGATGTCGGACATCCGCCGTAAAACCGCATCAGTGCGATCCAGCGACGAGCCCGGCGGCAATTGGGTAAAGCCCACCAGGTATTGCTTATCCTGCGTTGGCACATAGCCGTGCGGCAGAATTTTGAACAGCCACACAGCCCCCAGCGCCAGACCCACATAAACGAGGATGGCGACCGCACGAAAGCGCACGGCATGGCGCAGACCATTGCCATAGCGATTGGACATCCCGGTAAAGAAGCGGTTGAAGCCATTAAAGAACCAGCCCAGGCCGCGATCGAGAAAACGACTGAGGCGATCTTTCGGCGCATCATGGCCGCGCAGCAGCAGAGCCGCCATAGCGGGCGACAGCGTCAGCGAGTTGAAAGCCGAAATCACCGTCGAGATCGAAATGGTCAGGGCAAACTGGCTGAAGAACTGGCCGGTCAGACCGGTGATGAAGGCCAAAGGCACGAAGACGGCGCAAAGTGTCAGAGCAATGGCGATGATCGGGCCCGAGACTTCTTGCATGGCTTTATAGGTCGCTTCACGCGGATTAAGGCCTTCCTCGATGTTGCGTTCGACGTTTTCGACAACGACAATCGCATCATCGACGACGATACCAATCGAGAGCACCAGACCGAATAGCGTCAAGTTATTGATTGAAAAGCCCGCCATATACATGACGCCAAAAGTGCCGACAATCGAGACAGGCACGGCCAAAAGCGGAATAATCGAGGCGCGCCAGGTCTGTAAAAAGACGATGACGACAATCACCACCAGAATAACCGCCTCGATGAGGGTGGTAATAACGGCATTAATCGACGCCTGCACAAAACGCGTCGGATCATAGACGATTTGATAATCTATATCTTCGGGGAAGTTCTGTTTCAGCTCGGCCATTTTCTCGCGCACACTGGCGGAAATTTCCAGCGCGTTGGAGTCACTTGCCTGGAAAACGGCGATAGCGGCCGCCTGTTTGTTATCAAGATAGGAGCGCATGGCATATTGATTGGCCCCCAGTTCCACCCGCGCCACATCGCCCAGGCGTATGACACTACCCGTATTGGTGGCGCGCAGAATAATCTGCTCGAATTCCTCGACGGTTTGCAGACGACCTTGGGTATTGACCAGCAGCTCGAAACCAGCGTTGCCATCGGCCGGGCGCGGCTGCCCGCCGATGATACCGGCTGCCACCTGTACGTTTTGCTGACGAATGGCGTCGGCAACATCGGTGGCCGTCAGATTGAGGGCGGCAATGCGGTTCGGATCAAGCCAAATGCGCATGGCATAGTCGCCACCGCCGAACATCAGCACTTCGCCCATACCCTTGATACGCGACAAAATATCTTTGACGTTCAAGACCGCGTAGTTGCGCAAATAATCCGCGTCATAACGGCCATTTGGCGAGGTCAGGTGAACCACCATGGTCAGACTGGGCGACGATTTGGCCGTCGATACCCCTACTTGGCGGACAATGTCGGGCAAGCGCGGCAAAGCCTGATTGACGCGGTTTTGCACCAGCTGTTGCGCTTTATCGGGGTCGGTGCCCAGTTTGAAAGTCACCGTCAGCTGCATCTGCCCGTCGGAGCCAGATTGCGACGACATATAGATCATATTCTCGACGCCGTTGATCTGCTCTTCCAGCGGTGTTGCCACCGTGGCGGCAATGACCTTGGGGTTAGCACCTGGATAGCTTGCCCGCACCACCACCGAGGGGGGCGTCACTTCCGGATATTCCGAAATGGGCAGCTGCGGCAGCGTGATGGCGCCGGCAATGAAGATGATAATCGACAAGACAGCCGCAAAGATGGGGCGATCAACGAAGAAACGTGAAATATCCATGGCGGCGGTCTTTCGAAAGAGCGGGCAGGGTTACTCGGCAGCGGGAGCGGCGGGTGGATTATCCATCGCGGCGGGGGCGGACCCAGCTGGTTGCAAGGTCGTCATATCGACCAGCATGGGCGTCACCTGCATACCAGGCCGCGCCCGCATCAAACCATTGACGATGATTTTCTCGCCGGCTTGCAGACCGCTTTCAATGATACGGCCGGTCGGGTGCATGGGCCCCAAGACCACCTGGCGGTATTGCACCATGCCCTGATCGTCAACGACATAGACGAAACGCTTGCTTTGATCGGTTGAAATGGCCGCGTCGTTGATGACGATGGTTTCGCGCTTTTCGGGCGTACCGAGCCGCACGCGCGCAAAGAGACCTGGGGTCAGCAGGCCATCGGTATTGGAAAATTCAGCCCTCACCCGCATGGTACCGGCCGCCATAAGTACCTGGTTATCAAAGGAACGAATGCGCCCCTCGCGATTAAAGTTTTCTTCGTCAGCCAAGGCCATTGCCACCGGCATGGCCGCGGCCTGACCATCCAGTCGGACCGATTTCATCAAACCAAGATAGGTCATTTCATCGACATCAAAATCTACATAGATGGGATCGACCGATTGCAGCGTCGTCAAAACATCTTCATTGGCGCGCACCGTATTGCCAACGGTGATTTCGGGGCGGCCCACGCGGCCTGAAACGGGCGCGCGCACAGCCGCGAATTCAAGATCGAGGGCGTAGAGTTCTTTTTGCGCCTCCGCCCCTTTCAGGGTCGCCAGAGCAGCGTCATAGGCGCTTTTACGCTCGTCGAATTCGCGTTGCGACAGGGCACGCTCTGCCAAAAGACTACGCGCGCGTTTGAGATCGCGTTGCGCCAGCGACAGGGTTGCTTGGGCCGAAGTCACGGCCGCATCGGCTGTGTTGTAGGCCGCCTGAAACGGACGCATATCGATCGTAAACAGGGTCTGGCCTTTTTCAACCAGTTGACCCTCTTTAAAATGAACCGCGTCAATCGTACCCGAAACGCGCGGACGAATGTGGACATCCTCGGCCGAGGTGAGGCGGCCGGTGAATTCATTATATTTGGTGATGCTTTCTTGGGCCACGACCGCGACACTGATCGGCATGGCCGGCGGCGGACCGCCAGCAGCCTCGGCGGGGGCGGCGTCAGCCGGTGCTTCGGCGGTCGCCTCGGCGGCGGGCTTATCGGCAACCGTCGGCGTTGATAAAGCAAGATAGCCCACCGTCGCCGCCGCGATCACCAGCATCAAGGCACGCATGACGCGGGCGGGCGCTGAGGCCAATTTTTCCGGGGGCGCTTGGTGCAGCCCACTATCGGCATGGCGAATACCGGGGTAGATGTTGGGCTGTTCGGGCGGCAAAACGGGCGTGGACATGGTTTACTCCGTGACAGGGGAATCAATCAGACGCACAAGACCCGGTAACAGGTCTCGCGCGATGACTTCGGGGTTGTTGGCGACTTTGGCTTGATATTCGACGCCCATCATGAAGCACATCATGGCGCGCGCGGTTTCAATGCATTGGGGACGTGTGCTGTTTT
Organism: Alphaproteobacteria bacterium; assembly: GCA_027483355.1. Lineage (GTDB taxonomy): Bacteria > Pseudomonadota > Alphaproteobacteria > Micavibrionales > UBA2020 > JAEXMB01. The sequence goes on along the minus strand of JAIXUW010000259.1, from coordinate 5,737 downwards.
GATGGGCTGGCATCTCGGCGACAAGGTCCGCAAACAGCGCCACGGCGTCTTCGAAAATCAGCGCCATTTTCTGGCGGATCTGTTCATCCTGCGCGCCCATTTCACTGCCCGCATTGCAGAGCGGACAGCCGTAAACTTTGCCTTCACGGCGGAATGTATCGCGGTGGCATTCGACAATGCCTTCGGCAAAACGCGCAAGGCGATCGATTGGACTGCGCGTGGTGTCATTGACGCAGGCGACAAACTCCGCGCGGCCTTCGGCCCAGATATGGTCGAAGGTGGCCAGCGCCAGTTCAATTTTTGACGGGAAGTGGTGATAGAAAGTGCCCTTCTTCACATCCGCTGCGCGGCAGATGTCATCGACGGAGACGGTCGAATAGCTTTGCCGGCGCATCAGCGTTGCCGCCGCCTCGATCAGGCGGTCGCGGGTGGGCAGGGTCTGGGGCACAGAATCAAGCATGAGGCCAAAGTTAGACCGACCGATCGGTCGGGACAATGGCAAGAATCACTGTTTTTTGACGGCGGTTTTTTTATTTACGCCGCTCGTGCCACGAAATGACCGTTCAAAAATTTGCGGTCTTTTTTGCCATAAGCCATAGGCGAGCCATCCAGCTGGGTGACGCGGCCGCCCGCTGCGGTCAAAATGGCCTCGCCCGCTGCCGTGTCCCATTCCGACGTGGGCCCCAGGCGGGGGTAGAGATCGGCCTGTCCTTCGGCGATCACGCAGAACTTCAATGAGCTCGACCGGCTGATGGTTTCACGCACTTTATAAGGTGCCAGGAAATCCTGCAGCGCCTCGGGGTCGCCGTGGCGTTTGCTGGCCACCACCGTGAGACCTTCGGCGGGGGCCGCACGTACGCGCATCGGCTTATCCAGGGCACAGTCGCCCTTGGCACCGGCCGATTGCACAAAAGCCAAACCGGCACCCTCGGCTCCACAGGCGCCATACCACAACACATCCGATACCGGCGCATAGACGACACCCATGACGGGATGGAAGTTTTCCAAGAGAGCAATATTCACCGTAAAGTCACCGCCGCCGGTGATGAATTCTTTCGTGCCATCGAGCGGGTCGACCAGAAAAAAACGTCCGGCTGAAATATCGGGGATGCTGTCGGCGGCAGTTGCCTCCTCCCCCACCAGGGGGATATGCGGCACCAGCCGCGCCAGCTCTTGGGTGATCAGCGTTTCAGCTTCCTGATCGGCAATCGTCACCGGCGAGCCATCGGCCTTGCCGATCACCTCAGTGCCGCTTTGATAGTATTTCAATTCAATGGCCCCTGCCGCCCGGGCGATGGGGATCAATTGACGGGCAAGGGTGAGGCGATCGTCGAGCAGCGACATGGCATTATCCTGATAAAAAACTAAGGCGCCCAGCATAACGCGCCATCACGCCACTGGCGAATAAAAAAAGCCCGGCTATGCAAGCCGGGCTTTTCTAAAACAGGTTTAATTATACTTTTGGTGCGCGACGACGCGGGGTTTTCGCACCGACCGCGACCTCGGCAGCCGGAAACAAATTTGGCGCATGGGGCGTCGGCTTGATTCTGCTGTCATCATTGGCGCGCACTGGCGGGCGGGTGACCTCGCCAAAGGAAATGCCGATACTCGTATCGCTGATCCCGCGCAGATTGACGCGCTTGACGTCTTCCAGGGTGATGGTGGTTAGGGCCGTCGTCATGTTTTCAGTGGTCAGCTCGTCCTTGCGGGTAAAGATGTCTTCGCTATCAAGACGCATGGCGAGTTCTTTTTCCGCCATTTCAACCAGGTTACGCACAGTACGGCCGTTACCGAAATCTTTACCCGAACGGCTACGCTCTTTTTCCAGCAGGGCCATAGCATGCTCGCGGGCATCGGGGGCCAGCGTATAACCGCGATCTTTGACCATGAAATCCATGATCTCGCCCAATTGCTGCAGGTTATAATCGCTGAACTCGATATAGGTCATGAAGCGTGATTTCAGACCGGGGTTGGTGTCGATGAAGTTTTTCATCGGGTCGGTATAACCGGCCACGATCACCACCAGATCTTCACGCATATTTTCCATGGCGGCGACCAGGGTATTGATCGATTCTTTACCGAAGTCTTTGCCGTCATCGCCCGAGCGTGCCAGGTCGTAGGCCTCGTCGATGAACAGGATGCCGCCTTTGGGCTTGTCGCTGACAACGATATTACCGTCCTTGTCACGCTCGATGCCGACCGCTTCTTCGATTTTGGCCGTCGTTGCTTTGGCGGTTTGGCCAATGAATCCACCGACCAGATCTTTACGGGTGACTTCGGTCACATTGGGACGACCGATGAAACCAAGGGCGTGATAAATCTTGGCCACTTCGCGGGCAAAAGTGGTTTTGCCGGTACCGGGGTTGCCGGTGAAAACCATGTGGCGGGAAATCGGCTTGGCGGTCAGGCCCATTTCTTCTTTGAGGCGGTTGAAACGGGCAATGGCGATATTCTGCTTGATATCGCGCTTGGCCACATCCAGACCGATCATGTCGTTGATGTTTTTCAGCGCGTCTTCCAGCGCTTGCTCTTCGGCAACCGCCGTGGTGCTGGCTGGACGGGCGGCGAAACCCGCCTGCACCAGATCGGCCGGCAGTTGGCGCACGGCAATCAAAGGGGTGACGCCGTTCTGGGCGTCTTCCTTGCTGGGCCATTTAATGGTGAACACTTTGCCGCGGCTACCGTCTTGCGCCAATTCAACCGCGACGGTGGTCTGGCCATAGGGCAGAGGATTAGCATTGGCGGGGGTGATGCTGGCAGGGTTGACGCCTACCAAAGGACCAAACAGCTTGACCGAGGTGCCGTCGAGTTTTTGTACATCATTATTAAAAGGCATAGCCGAAACGCATTTGCCGTCACCGTCCAAAACGATGCCATAGGCAAAACCGGTTTTCATATCGATCACCAGGTGCTTGGTTTCTTTTGATGCCATGACGTATCCCCTTAAACGATGTCGGCTGTTCAGAAATATTCTGCTGCAGCGGCTGTCCTTTGTGAAACTTTGCAAAAGGTCAGACGTAGGCAACAAAATAAAAGACTACCCCCAGCCGGGTCGATGCGCCTACTAAAAACACGCCTTTTATTTGTCATATTAACAAAATTTATTTTATCCACAGCCCCTCGCCTTCGGGGCCCTGTTTAACTATACTTCCGGCATCGACTCCAAGCTCCCATTTTACCTCAGACGGCCCCACACAATTGTGGCCGCTGGATTTTAAATACGCAGTCCCCATGACAAGCTTTGCCGCGTTTTTACTGCCTTTAGTGACCGGCTTTCTGCTGGGTGTGGCGATTGCGGCCGTCATCATGTATCGCCGTCTGCTGAGTGCGGGTATTGCAGCCCAAGACCAACAAACCGCGCTGATCCGTGAAAATGCCGATTTAACGGCACGCAACACGGCGCTGGAGCAACGTATGGCCGCCCAGCAGGACGAACTGGCGACACTCGAGCAGCGCTTCGCACTCCAATTCGAAAACCTCGCCAATCGTATTTTTGACGAAAAAAGCAAAACCTTCCGCGACCAGAACAGCGAGAGCCTCGCGCAAATTCTTTCGCCCTTGCGCGAAAACCTGCAAGTCTTTCAGCAAAAAGTCGAAGACAGCGCCAAGGAACAGTTCTCGCTCAAAAACGAAATCGTCAACATCATGCGCCTCAATGAAAATATGCGCGTGCAAACCGAAAAGCTCACCAATGCCCTGCGCGGCGACACCAAGGTGATGGGCAATTGGGGCGAAGTGGTGCTGGAGCGCATCCTGGAGGCCTCGGGCCTCAAGCGCGGGGAAACCTATACGGTGCAAGGGGCGGGGCTTGGTCTGCGCCATGTTGAAACGGATGGCCGTTTGCAACCCGACGTGATCATCCACCTACCCGAGGGTAAAAACGTCATCGTCGACGCCAAGGTGTCGCTGCTGGCCTATGAACGGCTGACCGCCGCCACTGACGACACCGAGCGGACGGCCGCCGCCGCTGCCTTCAGCCAATCGGTCAAGGCGCATATCAAGGGGCTGGCCGAGCGGCGCTATCAGGATATCCCCGAACTGGGCACCCCAGACTTCGTGTTGATGTTTATGCCGATCGAAGGCGCCTATGCGCTGGCCATGCAGGCCGACAGCAACCTGCATCACCACGCCTGGGAAAACCGCATCGTTATTGTCGGCCCCTCGACCCTCTTTGCCACGCTGCGCACCATCGCCTCGGTCTGGCGGCTGGAGCATCAGAACAAGAACGCGCTGGAAATCGCCCGGCAGGGCGGCAACCTCTACGACAAATTCATCAGCTTCGTGGAAGATATGGACAGCATCGGCAGCCGCCTCAACCAGACCCGCGGCGCCTATGATAACGCCCTTAAAAAGCTCAGCACGGGGGCGGGCAATCTCGTCAAACGCGCCGAAGACTTGCGGGCCCTTGGCATCAAGACCACTAAAACCATGCCGAAAAACCTTGATTATGAAGACGCGGCCGGCGAAGAACCGCCCACCAAAACCGCGCAGCTTCCTTGACCTCTTTGGCGTCAGCGCTTATTTTAAGGCCACATTCAAGCTCTGCCAAAGGTGCCCCATGGCCGTCCTGCCCGTATATGTCGTCCCCCAGCCGGTTTTGAAAAAGAAAGCCGATGCCATCAGCACCATCACGCCCGAGGTCAAACAACTGGCCGCTGACATGATCGAGACCATGTATGCCGCGCGGGGGATTGGCTTGGCCGCCCCCCAGGTTGGCGTATCAACGCGGCTGATCGTGCTGGATGTCGATCAACGCAAAGCCTCAGGCGCGCCGCTCAGTGATGAGACCGACGATGACAGCGATGAAGATGACGCACCCCCGACCCCCGGCAAGGCGCAAGTATTTATCAACCCCGAAGTGATCTGGGAATCGGAAGAACGAAATATCTATGAAGAAGGCTGCCTGTCCATTCCGGGTCTTTATGCGCCGGTCGAGCGCCCCGCCAAGGTGCGTGTACGTTACATGACACTGGAGGGTGACAACGCGGAGGTTGAAGCCGACGGCCTGCTGGCCACCTGCCTGCAACATGAAATCGACCATATCAACGGCGTTCTCTTTGTCGATCATCTCTCGTCGCTCAAGCGTGACATGATCTTGCGCAAGCTGAAAAAACATCTGCGCGACAATGCCGAGGATTTCGCCGGCACCCACGTGCTGTAAGGATACATTGTGACGACCCCGCGCCGTATTGTCTTTATGGGGACGCCCCCCTTTGCGGCGGTCGCACTCGATGCCCTGGTCAAGGCGGGGCACGCTATTGTTGCCGTTTATGCGCAGCCGCCACGCCCGGCGGGACGGGGCCATGCCGTGCAGAAATCTGCCGTCCATCAATATGCGGATGCAAAAGGTATTCCTGTTTTCACGCCGAGAAGCCTGAAAAAAGACGCCGAGGCCCGCGCGGTTTTTGCCGCCCACAACGCCGATGTCGCCGTGGTCGCCGCCTATGGACTGATTTTGCCCAAGGATGTTTTAGAAGCACCCAGCCACGGCTGCATCAATATTCACGCCTCCCTCTTGCCGCGCTGGCGCGGTGCCGCCCCCATTCAGCGGGCCATCATGGCGGGTGACGCTGAAACCGGCATCTGCATCATGCAGATGGATGAAGGACTTGATACCGGTCCCGTCCTGCTGCGCGATCGCCTGCCCATCACCGCTGCCACCACCGCACCCGAATTACACGATGCGCTGGCGGCCATGGGGGGCCGCTTGATTGTGGACACCATGGCGCAGCTCGGT
>JAIXUW010000152.1 GCA_027483355.1 Alphaproteobacteria bacterium | reverse complement strand
GGTGCTTAAATTAAGCACCCGCTTGCGTAAGGCCATGTTCCAAGAATTAAGGCACACGTTATGGATAGCGGCGCTCATCGCCGCTATCCATAACGTGTATCTTAATTTAGGCACTTGGCGTTATATACCTAAACCATCTGCGCACACTTCCTGTAAAGAGATGCCAAAGCCAGTCGCACCAGCCGCAGCGAATCCACAGATGGCTGCGAACTATCCGTTCGTGAGCGTGATTACTCCAACATACAATCGGAGACGGTTTCTGCCGGCCCTGATTGCCTGTTACGTTCACCAGACCTATCCGAAGGAGCGGATGGAGTGGATTATCCTGGATGATGGCTCCGAGCCCGTGGGTGAGGAGCTGGCGGCGGCGGTGGCCAAGTATAAGCTTCCGAATGTGCGCTATCTACGCTCGGAGGAGAAACAGACGATTGGTGCAAAGCGGAACCGCCTCAATGATGAGGCGTGTGGTGATATTATTGTAGCGATGGACGATGATGACTACTACCCTCCGGAGCGTGTAGCGACTGCTGTGAAGGCCTTGCGGATGAATCCGAAGGTGGAGTTGGCCGGCGCCTCCGAAATCTACATGTATTATTCGGATATCAAAACCATTTACAAGCTGGGGCCGTATAATCCGAATCATGCAACAAATGGCACAATGGCCTGGCGGAAGTCCTATGCGCGGGCCCATCGCTATGATGAGACTGTAACACACGCGGAGGAGAAGTCGTTTCTGGAGGAGTATCGCCATCCAATGATTCAGATGGATGCGCGTAAGGTGATGCTCGTCATGAGTCACTCTGAGAACACATTTGACAAGCGAAAACTGCGCGAGCAACCTGACAATCCGCTCATTAAAAAGAGCGCACTAAAGTTGCGCGATTTCATTCGTGAGAAACCTCTACGTGACTTCTTTCAAGATGCCTAAACCTACCCGCTCCTCTACAGATATAGAACACCTCCTTCGGAGATGCATAGTGCCAACTATCTCTTGCGGCATTTGAATGTGATGAAGACTGTTCATGATGGGGCGCTGGGAGTTACTGCCCCTATGGCCGATGTGCCGGCGGGGACACTGAAGGTTGGGCTGCGTGGGCATCAGCAGGCCGTATTGGCAGCAATGGAGGCGCGCGAGCGCACACTGCTCACCGGTCTCGATGTGTCAGGCGAGACATTCTTTTCGAATTATGGAGTTATAGGTGATTCTGTAGGTGTGGGGAAGTCGCTAATGGTTCTAGGGCATATTGCGCGGCTACAGACCATTCCACCCCTGACAGAGTATACATCAATGGGAAAGAACTCCTCTACAGGCACATTCAGCCTGCGTAGAGAGAAATTTACGGATGCAAGTGAGGCGGGCTGCCTGATTGTTGTGCCGCACACACTGTTTCGCCAGTGGGCAGACTATATTAAGAAGCAGACCAGTCTGCGGGCACTCCTACTGGAAAAGAAGAAGGCTCTGGATGTGGAGCGGTTTCAGCAGGATGTGATGGAGGCGCAGATTGTGCTCGTTAGCAATACACTCTACAAGCAGTTTTCACGCTGGGTCGAGGACCGTGAGATTCGCTGGAAGCGCGCCTTTTTTTTTTTTTTTTTTACGTGTCATATCGTGAGTGGATATCCGCGCCCGAAAGCACGCTTCACTTGGCTGGTGACGGCCTCCTGGATGAATATTCTGTTTCCGAATGATACACTCTATGTTGGAACGCAGCTACTCAATCAGGTGGTGTTTAATCCGAACTCGGTATATTCCTGCCTGCGCCCACAGTTCCAGGATATTCTGAACACGGGGCGCGTGTATAACTATCTACGCTACTATGTCACCTCCTACAACTTTTTCCGCGACCTGTTGAGTAATGACCACTCCCTCCGTGGCCATCTGGTGATTCGCTGTACAGATGAATTTATTAAGCAGTCTATTTCACTACCAACATTGATGCGGAGAAATATACTCTGTAAAGCACCCCTTAACCAGCAGATTATTCGGGAGGCAGTCCCGCACGAGGTGAAGAATCTGCTTGATGGCGGAGATGTTACGGGAGCCATTCAGGCACTTGGTGTGAAGACGGAGGAGTGCACGAGTCTAATTGACGCCGTCACCAAGAATCTACAGAAAGAGCTGAAGAGGCACAAGGATACGTATTCATTCAAGTCAAATCTGGAATATGCGACGCCAAAGGCGAAGGAGGAAGCACTGAAGACACTCGAGGAGAAAATCAAGCGCACAGAGACCGCTATTAAGAGCCTCCATGACCGAATTGCGGGATTTCAGAGTGAGATGTGTCCCGTATGTTACGATGAGCCAGGTGGCACTGCGCTTGTGACTCCCTGTTGCTCACAGATTTTCTGCGGGCAGTGTATTCTCACTTGCCTGTCGCGCGCACCTACATGCCCCATGTGCCGCACAGGAATTTCAGCGAAGAATCTGGTAAAGGTGGTGGTGGAGAAAGAGAAGAATGAGATTGTCACGAACGGTGAGGCGGAGCCAAAGGAGGAGCTTGAGAAGAAGTCAGAGGCACTCTATCGCCTCTTCCGTGAAAATCCTGGTGGGCGGTTCCTCGTGTTCAGTCGCTATGACAATCCGTTTAGCGAGATGGAGACCAAAATTACAGACCTGGGGGTTCGCGTGAAGCAGCTCAAGGGTAATAAGGATGCAATTGCAGCCACACTGCGGGCCTTCCAGGGTGGGGACCTTCGTTGCCTGCTGCTCAACGCGCACTACGCCGGCTCGGGACTGAATATAACGGCCGCGTCGCATGTGATTCTCTTTCACGCGATGACACACGAGGAGGAGAAGCAGATTTTGGGGCGCGCATATCGCCTTGGCCGCACAGAGCCGCTACAGTTCATTCGGTTGCTACATCAGGATGAGATGCCCACTAGTAGCTAGTGGGCATCATAACGCGTTGTCACGCCCTGATATGCCCACTAGTAGCTAGTGGGCATCATAACGCGTTGTCACGCCCTGAGATGCCCACGAGCAGTTAACTCTCCTCCACTCCAGCAATAACCTGTTGTAACCTCTCAAGGCTGATATTGGCATATCTCTTGAGTTTTTCCGGGCGCAGATCTTTACTTTGAAGCTCTGCGAGCGAATACATGGGTGCTAAGCGCACTGGAATCCCACGAGATTCTGCCACTTCACAGAGAAGTTTCCAGGCATTAAACATTGCTGACTGCTTTGTAAGAACCGGTGTATAGCGAAACTCCTCCGTTGTGAGCACTGTTGTATCTGGCGGAAGTTTAGCCTCTTGAGAGAGCCGCTGGCTAATAATTTTAAGTTTGAGCTTGAGAGACAGTGGAAGAATCGTCCAGCATTGATAAAAAAAGGCCCAGAAATCCCCCTGGTCACTGACTTTATACGCATGAAATAGGGATTTATACATCTCCCATGCCTCGGGTGTATTTCCCTTTGCAGCCTCCACGCGTTCAGGAATATTTTCCAGGCTTAATAGACTTGCCAAATTCCCCTCATTATTTTCGATATCAAAATCCAGCAGCGGGTCCCAATCTCCCCAGAGTGTCCACCAAGCAACGGGCATGACACCTTCTGGAATGTCAATTCCCTGCTCGGGAAGCTCAAGTCCATTCATCTGTCGTTGCAGAGAGCGCAAATCCCCTGTAAAGTTGGCAGGGGGGTCACGACCGAGCCAGGCCCGAATCCGATCCGAGGGAGCCGCATCCATCTTGAAGGTGAGACAGAGCTTCGCAATCTGCTGTAACGTGCGGGTATCAAGGGTATTCGAAATCAGAATAAGGGGGCGACCCTCGCGCGCCTCCTTCGATTTCAGATAGGCGTGGAGTTCGTTGAGACCCCCCTTTTCGCCGTTGCTGAGTCCATCAATCTCATCGAGCAGAACAGCGATTCCCCCCTTTTTTCCGGACTCCATCATCTGGATAATTCCTCCCTCGCGCAGCAGCGGGAGAATTGTCTTACGGAAGGATGTTCCAGAACGAGTATGACTAGCAT
>JAIXUW010000162.1 GCA_027483355.1 Alphaproteobacteria bacterium | reverse complement strand
TTCGCGCCCGGCCGCAATAGCCGCCGCCAGGTGGCCACAGGGCAGGTAGAACAGGCAAGAGACGTATGCGGCCGCATTTCGGGTTCCAAAGCCGCCAGCACGGCCGCCAGTGGCGGCGGGGCAGGGGGCAATGGCGCTGCCGGTGGCGGGTTATAGTGTTGTTCTACTTCCTCATCAATAATGGTAGCTGGTACATCGATAAATTCTATGTCTGGCGCGTCTGGCAGTTCTAAAAATTGATCATCCCGCATGGGCAAAATCCACTTCGTCTATCTCCTCCGGGTACGGGTCCATCAATAAACCAGATTCACGCAGAGCGGCGAGTTCGGCCACGGCCGCACCATCCAAAAATTCGATGCGGTGCCCATAGCCGCGCACGGCTACAACAGTTTTTCTGTTCTTCGTTCCATCCGCACTGATAAAGGCGCGGGTTTCATTTTTGCCCACGACAAAAACCGATGAGCCTTTGCGAAGATACTGCAAAACAAGGGCCGCCAGCTTCGGCCCATACACTGTTACATCGTGCCATTCGGTGCGGTCGATCACTTCACCATCTTTAGTGGTGTAGCTTTCATTTGTCGCCACGCTAAAGGTCACGATAAAACGGCCACCTTCAAATTCTATGCGGCGCGGGTCGTGTCCTAAATTGCCGCCGATCATTGCCATGTTAATTGAAACCATGGTTTAAAACTCCCTTTCTGGATTTTCGCTGCAAAGCTGATTTAAAGTGAGCGGCCAGCTGGCCGCGTGGTTTATCTGGTTTAATCGTTACCCGGTGTGCTTTGGCCTTTGGGTCAATAATAACGCTTAGTCTTCGGATAACGATCATGCCAACACCCTCAGCCGCCGAATTCTCACCACGAATGTCGATCAGCTTTAGGCGCAAGGTTGTTTTACCCCAGCCGACAATCTGCGCGGTATAGCGACAGGCAACACCAGTTGGCTGCACTTCTTGCCAGCTGATATAATCGCCTACATGGGTGCGAACCTTATTCAACGTCGACAGGCTCCACGTTTAAAAGCCCGCCATGTACCTTCTCGGCCGCATACTTCAAGGACTCTCGGGCCATGCTCGATGTCGCAAAGTGACAAGATGGCCGCATTTCATCGACAAAGCGCAGAGCGTGGCAATCCCAAAACCGCTTTAAGCCTTTATCTCCAATGCTCGGCGCGTGGGTAATCGCAAATTTAATCTTCATAGTCCTGTTTCCTCTCTGGGTATGTGGCGGTAAAAGCTGGTGAATATGTTCTAGAAGATCATCGACATCGTGTCTCATGGGCGCGGCCCTTTAGCTCCTGGCACTGGCTGCGTGCTACGTTCCTTGCGAAGATCGTCTAGCTGCCTTTCAGCGGTCTTGGCGCGAATGTACATATCGCCCCAAATATTCGTGCTTTGATGTAAGGCACGAATAACAGCCTTCCGGGCGAAGTCGAAGGCGCGGGAATCTAGGCCATGCTCACAGGCCTTTAAAGACTCTTCCATGATCTGATCTGCTAGGTTTGCAATAGTCTCTTCCTTGTTCATGCTATTTACCCTTCAAAAGTGGTTTGGCATTAAACGACTTCATGCGGCGGGCATTCACACCCATGAGCGTTGATGCTTTCTCTACAACGCGCTCAATTAATTCATGATCGGTCATTGCCCGGCTGCCTTCGCATTTAGTCACCTGTAAAGCGGCGGCAATCTCTTTCAGGCCACGCCGATAACGACGGTTTAAAGTTTGCGCCACCAGAAGCATGGCGGCGGGGTCAACTTCGGACCCGGTGGGAATGTTGATCAAGGTGATATCATCGCTCATGGTGTAGGCTCCTTTTCTTTAGGCTTGGTGTTTGTCGAGTTTCTTGCTTGGACATAAGCGGCCCGCACGGTCTCATCGTCCCACAGCTCTCGCTGTGCCCCGTAGTCAAGCAATAGCGCGGCGCTGCGGGTGATGATCTCGCCATAGGGCAGAACCTTTGCCTGTGCGATAGTGATACAGGCGACAACCTCAAAGCTGATTAGGCGCATATCATCGCTGAAATCCTCGACCTTACCCATTATGTCGCGGGTACCCCTTAGCTGATGGCGGCCGGTAATGGGGTTGCGAATGAAATACCGCTCTGCCCAAATCACCACATCACCAACAACAACAGGAAGAGTAAGAAGGGTATATCGTTCGTACATGGTGCCTCCTTATTCGGTCGGTTTAATTGATGCAGCGGACGCGCTCTGCTCGTCCGTTTCGTTCTTAGCGCTTCCCGGCTTCGGGGTGCGGCCCTTACCTTTGGCCTGTGTGGCCAGACTCAAAGCACCATAAAGGGCACCTTTCTCGCTTTGATCGTCAAAGCTGGTATCAGCAGAACCGCCAATCCAGCGCATAACTGCATTAGGGATTAGGTCCAGCATCTTGAAGATCGTGTTAGCGGCGGTGTACATGATGAAGACATAGACAACAGCCAGTGCGACACACGAGAAAAGGCCCATAAGCCCTTTAGTGGGCAGGCCAACAGCAAGCCCATTGATGAAAGTGTCACTAAAGAAGGCAATGAATGCGTTAAAGACGAGCATGGCCCCAATGAAGCCAATGACGACTAAAACCGGCCGCACAAGGATGTTAAACCACAAAATCCACGACGACCGGGCAGGGCCGCTTAAGCCTTCGCCTTCGGTGGAAAGATGGGCAAGGGCGGCAATCGGCACCATAACCACAGCTTCAAACACAGATATAATCCATGTAAGGACCGCGAAGACAGAGCGGATAAAGGGGATCAGTGGAATGTAGAATTTCAGCATCATGCCCGCCATGATCAGGGCCATGCCAATTTTCGGGATAAGTTCGAAGGCGTAGGAATTAGCCAGCGGGTTTAAATCTGCGCCGGTGCCCACAAGCTTGGACGAAGCGGCAGCCATGACACCATGCACATAGAGCATGATGCCCTGAATAGAAACGCCGAGCATGGCAATGCTCTCGCCAATAGCCGACACCTTGGCCAGCGGGTAAACGTCTTCGCCATTCCCGCCAGACCAAGAAGCAAGCGATGCCACCCATGTTTGCGTGATGCCTGTTGCATCAACGAGCAGATTAATCGCTTGGCGGGGGTTCGACTGCATCAGCCCGGCCAGCAAGCCGCCCGATGTGCCGCTTTCAGTGGCGGGGGCTTCCATTTCGGTCGGGTCCAATTTACCCGTTTGGGGGTTAATAGTGGCGGCGGGTGTGTAAAGGGCCGATCTTACCCACCAATCATCATAATTGCTTACCGCTTGACGGGGCGCATCGATGGTAACGGTACCCTGCTTAAAAACGACGTCACCACCAATCACAGAAACCGGGCTTTCGGTCATGGCGGCCGCTGCAGCGTTAAGTTGGGCAATGCGGTGATACCAAGACCCCATGCCAGCCCAGCCGCGTTCCTTCATGGCGGTGGACAGGGCATCGCCCGTGCTTGACCCACCAAGAGTATTTATCCCTTGGCTGTATGCGGCAGCTACCTGAGAGCCGATGGCGGCCGTAATAGAAGCTAATCGGGCAGGGGGGATAGCGTTCCAGCCTGCAGTAGACTCCCCCTCTACAGATCCACAGTCGGGCGTTGACTTCAGAGCAGCTAGGGCCGTTTCATTGCCCCCGGCGTAGGGGGCATGAGAAGCCACAAAATCACAGGCAAAGGCCTGTAAATCGGGTAAGGCTCCAAGCATTGAGGACACATAAGCATTGCGCAGGGATTGCTTAAAGCCAGAAATCGCATATGACACGCTATCGGCGCCGGTTTGATAATGATCAACTGGCGAAGCGTGTTCGAACATCAGGGTGCCACAGCTCGCCCCTAAATCGGTGCGCCACTCGCGCACGGTCGTGCCCACCATGGTGTTAGAAAGTCGATCAAGCGACACCATGCGTTCTGGCACGTCCATCATGGCCAGCTGGCCGTTATAGGCTGCCGAGCAGATCATCAACCGCGTCATGTCCTTCACATAGGCGGTAGCTGTGTCAGGGACGTAATGAGCAACCAGATTTTGCGACTCTGTTATTCCGTCAACATAGGCATTCCACGCATTGGTGCCTAAGTTGCTGCCCCATTCGGCCAGCTTCATCACCATGAATTGGCCAGAGGAATATCCAACCGATCCAAGCGGAATAATAAGTGACAGGGCAAAGACAATCCGAATGGGTGCCCAGACTGTATTATGACGGCCGCCGCCAACTTGGCCTGTTTTCGCGGTGTCTACAACGATTGATAAGATGATCCAAAAGATGATAAAGGAAGCAACAACAAGCATCGCGGTGTTATAGACTTGCATTACCTCACTAAGGGCATTTTGAAGGGGCACACCTTTGCCAGCTGCCCCGGCACGTACCACCTTATCAAGCAGCATGATGGCGTAATCGCCTTGTGCGGTTCCTGCAGCTGGCACCGCTGTGTCATAGGATGAACTGCCCACGCGCTCATATTGATCTATCGATGAATCCCCTAAGGGGTGAGAAAACAGCTGGGCGGCCGCAGGGGTTACAGCCATCAGGAAGGCAATAACAGTCACCAATGCGCCTAAAATGGCTAACAGTGTTGTGACAACTGCCATAAAGACTGATAGGCCTTGATAATTTCGTGCTTCGTCGGTGCGGAGGGTCTGCCATGCTTCCATGATCAAGCCGCTTAAAGATGCGCCATAGCCTTGTTGAATGATGGCAGGGTGGGCTTTACTGATCAGCCCATGAGCCGCAAAGGCATGGGCTATGGTGAACAGGCACAGTGGCCACAGAGGGCGCAGCTGTTCGGTGGAAAGACGGAATTGAGGAAGCCAGAGAAAAGCAGCTACAGAACGAAAACGCATAGTTAATCCCCCTTGCGTCCCAGCCGGTTAGGGCTGAACACATTGTGTGCAGGCTTGCTGAAAAGAGCCTACAATCGTCGTGACTGCGGCCATGGGTAGCGGTTGGCTAGGACTGTCTGGAAAGCACATTGTCCCCGGCACACGCGGCCAAGGCTTATAGCTATGGGCTGGGATGTAGTTTCTATTCAGTATCACCACATGGTGGCCCTTGTAGAGCGGGCGATAACCACGCGGGCACGGCTTGCCATCGGTAGAGACTACGTATTGTTCAAGATAGGGCCATGGATGCAGAATAGGCGTTGCCGTTGCTTTCTTTACCATGGCAAAACCCACAACAAGAAAGGCAATCAGATAACCCAGCGAGAATATAATCGCCAAATCGACACGTCTCATGGCGCACCTGTCGTGGCGCTATCAAGTATGCAAACTGCGCATTTGATCCCATAGGCTGTACCAAAATTTCGATTACCGACCCCCTTAGTTATCGTCTTGCTACAGGTATTGCTAAACTTATAGTCTTCCCGCCACTCGCCGCCGCCTGAATTATAAAGATGGTATAAAGAGCGGTTTGAGTGATGTGGTACATAACCCTCAAATACTTTTTCCCAATTGCTCGGGCAATTTGTGGTGCCATAGAGGGTCAGGCTGTTCGCCTGGGCCGTACTCGCCCATATTAAAAAGATACATAGGCTAAGAATAAATTGACGCATGATTAACCTCCTGTTGATTGAGGGACACAGACAACGCAAGTTTCGGAGTGTTTGTAATAGATGAGGCTTGTCGATGTGCTAGGGCTGCTACCCATAGTCTTGCTCCCACTGGAGCAGGGAAACGCTATGTATGCATCAGCACCGCAGACGCGCAAATTTGCATCTGCGACGCACATATCCTCAACAAGAATGGCTGGATTGCTCCCGCTCGGGGTGGGTTGATGGGCGATACGACTACCTTTGTAGACCTCTCCATACCCGGCTGGGCAGCTTGACTCCCCCATAAGCGTCAGTGGTGTTGTAGATAAAGCTTCACCGGCAACAGCTGGTGAACCACCTGTGATTGGTAAATTCCATGCGATTGTATCGTCAAACTTCTCGGACCCATCAGCTGTGGACCATGGTGCCATGCGAAATGTCGCGGGCTGATTATTAACACTTAAATTGCAGTTTTCTGTTTGTTGTTTACCGGCCGGGCAGGGTGCCGCGGTTATACCGGTGCCATAGACTATAGCGCCCGCATTATCGCGGCCATGAGATAAAACGACATAATGCGCAGTTTGAGGAGTGTCTAAAAGACTGTCACCATTTTGATCGATAACTTCTATACCGCCACCATCGACAGTCGCAGCCGTGGGCTTATCAATCGCTAGTCGTTCAGTGACTGCATATAATAAAATATTACCGTAGGCATCTTTAATCTGATCTGGACGCAAGCCTAGATCGGCCGCCGGAACGGATCCAATCCTTACACGAAGCGGTTGCAGTGCGGTTACTGGATTTGAATCATGGTCAAATAGTCGGCCAGCTCTAACACAATGACCACCTGAACATTGCCCAAGCGTAACGGGATTAAGGCCGTTATCACACTGGCCAGCCCGCGCAAATTGCTCTTCGCCAAGCTTAGCGTCCATCGGAGCCGGGCAAGGATAAAAGCCATTCTTGGCCTCATACGCATTAAGGGCTTGCTGCACCTGATCGACATTTGTTTTCGTTACATCAATTTTATGCTGGATTATTTCAACTCGCTTAAAACCAAGAAAAGCGGCCAAAGCAAGCCCGGCAATCATCATAACGGCCGCTAGCTCTATCAGCGTAAAGCCCTGCTGCAGGCCAAATGCTTTCTTTACTGTCAGCTGTTTGTGGGTGATTTCAACTGCATCATCAGGAAACAATCGCCACCCCGGCGTTGGCCCAGAGGGTTCACCGATGAGGTACCCCATTCTTTTTAGAACTTCGTTATCGTACCGCCGCGCATAACCACGTTTTGTGGGTCCGTCAGGCAAAGCTTCATAACGTAAACGGTCTTCTTCGGTGATGATGTCTGCAATCAGCATTCTAACCCCCAGCTTTTTTCGACAAGAAAAAAGTCGCCAAGGTGACTTGGCGACCGGGAGTAGAAAACTGCCTACAGAAGCAGCGCGACAGCCTTTAGCTTGCGCTTGGACATCCGACCATACGCCCGAGGGCGCATGATCGCTGTCGCCTCCCGGTCATAAGACAGGGGGGCTATAACTTGACGGATGCAGAATGGTGAAGCCGCATCAATCCCGGCAGATGGTGAGCCGTCTGTAGAGCGGGTTTTCTAAGCCCGGCACCCTCGCATTCACCGCGAGGGTACAGTCAAGGTTATAACATGAAAGAAGTTAATAACAGATTAAAATGCACCTGAAAAGCGAATAAATCTAAATGGTTACTTACGTATGCAGACGTTCAAGATCAATGATGCCATTCCGTGCATATGTGGCGCGAAGCGACACGCCAAGCCCTACCCCTGTATGTACGGGGTGCGCCCTATGGTTATTAAAGACCATCCTCTCCACAAAAAATCCCCCTTCCTCGCCAAGCCACGCGCCGAAGGCGCGACACTATGCCCACATAGAACACGCCCAGCTTGAGGGCGTGTCATTTTAGCCGGTGAGCCGCAGAGCGGCGAGGGGCGCAGCCCCTGCAGCCGTAGGCTGCACTGTTTAAATTTCCCGCAAAGCGGCCCACTTACCCCCGCGTCAACATTTGAAACTGTCAGTTTTGGGCTGTGGATAACTACAGGGGGGTGTTAAATCTGTGTTAAGTATAGTGTTAAGACATTCTGGAAATGTGCTAAGCGTATGAAATATAAAGTAAAAAATGGCGTCTTGTTACATAAGTGGTACCTAAAAACACGAGGAAAGGTACCTAAAAACACGATGAAAAGTACCTGATACCACGATCAGAAGCCTGTGGTACCTGATACCACGAATCCTTGACAGCGGTACCTGATAACACGAATAATGGCCCCGGTACCTGATAACACGATTCGGTTGTCGGGGTAACTGATAGCACGAAGGGGCAGTTTCGAAATGACCAATGTGGCTGAAATAGTAACTGATTCCGGCTCGGTAACACAGGCCCTTGTTCCTGACAGATACCCTCAACGCGATATCTTCCTCTGTGACGTTGGCGATGCGGTCCTAAAAGACATTATCCCACAGATGGAACACCCCTTTTACTCGCTCTCTAAAATGCCAGAGAGAAATATCCGCCGATATGAGCATAACGGCCAATGGCTCGAAGTGCGGCCGGGGCCTTACGGATTGGCGACAATTTACGACAAGGACATTCTTATTTTCTGCATATCGCAGATCATGGAAGCAAAAAAAGCAGGGCGCGAGATATCCAAAACCCTGCGTATCAACAGCCGCGAACTACTGGCCTTTATCAATCGCGGCACCTCTGGCCGTGATTATCAAGCTTTGCAAGACTCCATCAACAGGCTCGATGGTACCCGCATAGCTACCAACATCATCACCGGCGATATCGAACAAACGCAAACCTTTGGCCTGATCGATGCGTCATCAATACGCCGCCAGCACGGCCTAGATGGTCGCTTGTTAGCTTGTGAGATCACCTTATCCGATTGGGTCTTTAATGCTATCAACCACAATGAAGTTTTAACACTACACCCACACTATTTCCGCTTACGCAAGCCGCTAGAACGGCGCGTCTATGAACTTGCACGAAAGCATTGCGGGCAACAGGCGGAATGGAAAATCGGGCTTCCCACGCTGCTTAAAAAAACAGGTTCACAAAGCCCGGAAAAGCGATTTCGCCAGATGATTAAGGAGCTGGCAAAGTCACCCGACCATTTCCCTGACTACCTCGTGACTTATTGCGAAAGCGAAGACGCAGTTAAATTTAACAACCGCAATACGATGAAGCTTGTCGAAGAACAGGCTAAGTATGCTGGTGGAATGCTTCAATTTGAAACTTACGCGGAAGCCCGCAATGTCTGCCCCGGCTGGGATATAAAGTTCGTAGAAAACGAATGGCGTAGATGGTTAGCGCAGCAAGACGTTGAGCCACGCAATCCAGATCGGGCATTTGTTGGATTTGCAAAGCAATGGTTTGAAAAGAGAGGTAATCCAAAGTGAATAGCCCGGTACAAAGAACGACCTATGAGCAGGAATCTGATCGCTTACTGGGTAATCTACAGCTTGCCTACGAAGCATTAACGGCCGCCGAAAAAGTGCTTAAAAATGCCGAGAAGCAATACGAAGAACACCGTACCGGATTGGCTCGCCCCACAACCTAAAAGCCACGCTATTTTCCAGAATCTAAATTATCACACCTGAATCATCGAGAAAAAACAAGGATCTAACTATGCGTCTTATAATCTTATTCATCGTGTCCGCTCTTACCTACCCAGTGTCGGCTTTTGCAAATTCTGAAATGACTCCAGCCGATTTCGAGGATGTCTGTTCAATAACAAAGGACATCTCCACAGAGATAGTATTTTCTACTTATCGGCCCTTACTTAGAGCAGAATTGTATCTGAACTATTGCGATGAAAAAGTACTAGCTGCTCAAGTTCGAGAAAAGCATTCTATCGCGCTTAAAGGCTTTTTCACGGCCGCCAACCGCGCGGTAGCTACAACCGACAGCACAGAGCTAAATTCCTCACGTGCATATCTCATTCCTCAAATAAGCGATAGATTTTAAGAGCATCTTCTCTTTCTCACTTTAAGCATTACGGTATGCAGACATGTTTCCCAAATTCTCGCTATTTAAGATAAAGCAGGTAAGCGTTTTAAAATTCATTCTTCTGATTAATATCATTAACGTCGTTTTATACGGCTTTCCACTATATGAATATGTTTTATCTCACTTGGAGATTCTCTCATGGGGTGGGGTTCTGACATTTGTCTCCACACTCATCATTCTTTTTACATTAACGTCTTTTGTTTTGTTCTTGATTGCTCTTGTGTCATTGAACGCATTGAAGGGGTTTTGCATCTTGATGGTGCTCACAAACTCCATCGCGTTATATTTCGTCCTTACTTATAATGTCATTCTTGACCGGACGATGATGGGAAATGTATTTAATACCGACTTCGCCGAAGCGACCAGCTATTACAATCCGAAAATCTTTTTCTATTTCGTGCTTTTGGGCGTTCTTCCTGCATATGCGATATCCAAGATGCGCATCCAGGAATCCAATCGATTACGACTGATTGCGCAATCAGCGGGCATCGTTGCCGTTGCTGTGTTTCTCATGTACTTAAATTCATCGACATGGCTGTGGATTGATAAAAACGCTAAATCTCTGGGTGCATTGGCTATGCCCTGGTCCTATACGGCGAATGCTGTGCGATATCAAGTTCAGGAGTTCAAGAAAAATAGAAAGCACACACTGCTTGCCGACGCAAAGTTTATGAATGAAAAGAGCGCCATTGTTGTCTTGGTCATTGGTGAATCAGCAAGGGCGGCAAATTTTTCTCTTTACGACTATAGGCGGAATACAAATCCTAATTTGAGTAGACTTGATATTGTCGCCCTCAAAGGAGCGACCTCGTCTGCCACCTACACGACAGCGGCTATTAACAGCATCCTTTCCCCAGATGGCTCCACCTCTGGCGAGGAAGAGCCTCTTTCCAGCTATCTCCAGCGACAAGGCGTCAATGTTATTTGGCGCTCGAACAACTGGGGCGATCCGTCTATGCAAGTGCAGACCTATCAAAAAGCGCGCGACCTGCAGGAAGCATGCGTCGGAGACGGGTGCCGATTTGATGAGGTACTTTTAGTCGGACTGGATAAGATTATTAAGGATAGTGCAAACGGAAAGACTCTTATTGTGCTGCATACAGCAGGCAGTCATGGTCCCCTTTACAATAAAAAATATCCTGAAGCATTCGAGGTCTTTAAACCTGTTTGCACTACCGTTGACCTTCAAAAATGCACAGAACAAGAGCTGATTAATGCTTACGACAATACGATTTTATATACAGACTATTTTCTAAGTAAGGTTATCGAGATACTAAAGAACCACCAACAAATACCAAGCTTGATGCTTTATGTTTCAGATCACGGCGAGTCTTTGGGCGAATACGGTTTCTACCTGCATGGAGCGCCGTATGCTATTGCGCCTGACTTTCAAAAGGATATCCCGTTTATTTTCTGGACATCCCCGAGCTTCGTAAAAGAACACGCTCTCGATAAGAATGAATACAGCGCCACCTATAGCCAAAAAAATATATTCCACACCGTTATGGGTGCTTTTGATATGGAAGGGGAAATTTACAATCCCAGCCTCGATATATTCCACAAAGCGCCATAATTTTTCGCGGATCAATCAGACGCGGCTCGCTCCAGGACAAAGATAGTATCTTCTTTGAGTCCCTCTTGCTTATAATATTCAAAACTCTCGTCCATAGCTTTTGTTTTAGAACCCAACCAGGGGAAGTGGCCATACATGAGAGAGAATGCCTTTTCAGGGTCTTTATCGCGCTTGATCGCATGCAGGTAAAGCGCCGTCGCCAGCGAAGCTCTATCTGCCCCCGCTTTGCAATGCACTAAAATTGGCTTTGGGGCTTTATCGATGATATCGACAAGATCATCCATTTGCTTTTTTGTCAGGCGCTTCCTATCCCCAATACGATAATTATAATGAACCACATTATACTGACCTAATATTTCTAGCTCATCCTTATACCAATCATCTTTTGAAGGACCGCGTAGATTTAAGACAGACTTGATACCGTTTTTTTGAATGTAATGTGGCATATTGAAGGAGAAAAGCTGCGCAGAGCGATAGAAATCTTTATCTACACGGTGAAAGTTGCCGTAGGCAAAAATATACATCGTCCAGAACAGTGCGAGTAATAAAATGTATCCCAAGGCATTTTTGGATAAGCGCCTTATTTTTTTAAAAAAATGATCGGCGGCAGCTGTCTGTCTCGGCGCGGGATTTGCCGGGCTTAGGGGGTCGGGGGAGCTGAGCATATTGAATTTTGCCTGATTTTTTAAAACGCGGGGGAGCGGGTTGTTCATTTTGATGGCTCCTGTCCTGAAAGCATTACGAGTTGAAACTGAAGGGAAGCTTAAGAGGGCTCTTTAAAATGCATGTGGACGAGTACGTTCCGCGATTATTGAATAAATTTCTGGCCCGGCGGGCTATGCCCATCGGGTGTTGTACGAGTTAAGTGCTGGTTTTAATGAGTTTTCAGTGCGCGTAGTCTTCAGTCGCCGCTAGCCTTGGCCGTAGCATCAGCAAATACAGCAGTACGAAATAGAATAGCGCCGCTTCGTGCACTTCGCTGGCGCGGTCGTAAAGCGTTAAAATATCAGCTTTATGCAACTTTTTGGCAATATCCGCGAAGATGGCGATCGCCGCCGTGCAAAACAGGGTATTTTGGGGATAAACGATCGAAAAACGTGAAGGCAGCAAGGTGGGCTTGTAGCGGCGCACGCCGGGAATGAGGATGCCGCCGATGTAGAGAATCAGGCGCGGCTTTTGATCCAGCCAGCTAGAGGTATTGTGCAGATTAGTTTCATTCTGGTCGTTGATAGCTGACCAATCTTCGGGCGTCTGCCACCCGAACAGGTGCTGGCCATAGCTGATTTCCTCAAGTCCGATATAGAGGCATGCCAGCATTGCAAGACCACACCATGCTATGAGCCAGGGACGGTCTTTGCAATGACGCAGGCAAAGTGCTGCTACCGCCGTACCGCTAAAAGCAATAAATGCCTGAAGCGTTTCTAAAACACCATTCTCGGTATAAAGAATATTGCGTGCGTCTTTGCCGAGGAGGGTATTGGCAATCGCGGTCAGCGCGGCGAGGGCAAGTGGGGCCCAAAACCACCATAATGCTTTGACCGCGTAATATTTTTTTGGAGCAATCATGCTCTATCATAGAGCTGCCAGAATGCGTCAACAAGACCTTTTTATGTCAGCTCAGAAGAGCTGCAGGATAGGCCTGATGATGCCGCCTTCCTGCAACATTTCGGCGAGTTCAAAGAGCGGCAATGCCGCAAACCACCAGACGGCATCGAGAATGCCCTTGTTCAGAAATTTGGGGTGCATAACGACCTCTTCGGGGAAGTAAACCTTATCAAAGGACGGCAGCAGCGAGGGCACGCGCACGCTATAGTCAAGGTAGTCTTGGCCGAACTTGGCTTCGAGAAATTCCTCTTCGCGGGCAATAAGTCCTCGGTAGATAACATAGAAACCTATGAAAATCACGGCAAATGCTACGATGGAGGTGGACATCAGGCCTATGCCAGTTGCCCCCAAGATCGAAAAGAAATAGAGAGGATTGCGACAAAAGGAATAAGGTCCCCACGTGACCAGCTGTACGTTCTTCTCTCCGCCGATAAAGGCGGTGCAGTAAACCCTCCCTAGGGCGCAGATGGTTACCAGCATATAGCCAACCAAGTCCATCGCTTCATGCGGAATGGTGTCGTCTGGAAACTGGGTTTTACAAAAAATCCCAGCGGCCAGGGTCAGGCCCATAAGGATACGGGTATCGCGCATACGTGTCTTATTGAGATTACGAGCCATTTACCTTCTCATTTTCCAGTCTGCTATAGGTCAGAAGATTTTGAACCATATCCGTGGCTTTATCGGTCGCCTGCAAGAGGTTGGATGACAGGTAATCGTCAGCATCTGCATTGCGACCTTCGACTTTGTGGTAGTTCGCATCACGTGCAGTTAATAAGAAGCAGGGAATGTTATTATTGGTTTTTCGAATGCGTGCGATCCACTCCGGACCAGAAAGACTCGGCAGCTTAACATCGAGCACTAGCAAGTCATAGCCCGTGGTGGATATTGCATCCTGGGCGTCTTCTGCCGACTCGACCCAGTCAGCGGCATATACGGCGCGCATGCCGCCTAAAGTGGTTCGCCCAAGCATTTGATAATCTTTAATCAATAATAGACGCATATTCCCGCACACTTGACGGCAGACTGGCTTAAAGCCATAAACATACCGATGTTAAGCTCAATTACTACTGTCTGAACCTTAAGTGGAGCTTAAGCCTCCTCTCAGGTCGCCTTAAGAAATAAGATGCCTAATCCCGTATTTGTCACCGATCAAAAAAAGCCCCCAAGGAGCTATAATTATGCCCGCCAAGAGCTTGTTTAACCTTCGCAGAATCGGCCAAGCAGCTATCTACAGCTTCTCCGGCTTAAGGTGGTTGATCCGCAATGAGGCCGCTTTCCAGCAAGAACTTATGCTTTTTGCTGCCCTTCTCATAATCGGTTGCTTTCTTGATTTCAGCCTTAGCTCACAGGCAGTGCAAATCAGCCTTATGAGTTTGGTTCTGCTGGTCGAAGCCCTCAACACGGCTCTCGAAAAGCTGGTAGATCGTGTAAGCCTTGATCATCATCCGCTTTCTGGTCTCGCTAAAGACATCGGCTCGGCAGCCGTCGCTGTATCATTTATTCCATTGGTCCTCTTTTGGGTCTATAGCCTGATGACATGAGACTCCATACGTTATTCACAATCACTGCACCAATGCTTGGTTGGAGACTTTCTACTCCCATCGATGGCCTAAACATAGAAATTTTCGAGACTGCTTACGCTAATAGCGTCAATCCCTTTCATAGAGCTTCTTCCAGAAGTCAATCATCTACGTGGAAATGCAGGATATTGTAGAAGATACGCGCATCCGACTGGCGGGCATTGACGCGCCAGAGATTGGAGGGCATTGCCGCCTCGCCCACGAATGGATAGCCGGTGATGCGGATGCGTCAAAGGTATACCTAAACACACTCACACACTCAGAGGTGGCGTGTACAGTTTTAGATGTGTACCGTTACGGCCGGTCTATCGCCAGATGCAAAGCTAATGACATCGATCTATCGTGCGCCTTGATTAAAAGCGGCCACGCTGTGCCCCGCTATAATAAAATCGACTGCCCATAAACGATATGACCAAAAGTCTTAGCGAAAAAGCTGCCCCCACCCTCTCGGGCGGGGGCACGCCCTTAAGCAAACAGCCTTGATAACGTGACAATAAAAGGCAAGCACTGTACTAATGCCTTTTCAGTCATGTTAAAGCCGCCATCGAAAGCCAAAAGACCCCCGATTTTAAGACTCAAGCTAAGCGACATGGATAACCTCCCCTGATACGCTTACTCAATATTAGGGCTTGACGGTCGCGGCCTTTGTTTACAAACTACTGTCTTAGAGTGGTTGTTCTTTTTATAGACAGCCAGTTCAGGTCGCGGGTCTTACCCGTGTCCGCCCTCACAAAAGACCTTGGCCCCCCAAAGAGCCTGGGTCTTTTTTTTTGATGGCGTTGCATTAAGCCTACTGTGAGAAATGCGATTGTCAATGTTTTCGATTGGGTCATTATTGGCCTACTCAAACGGCCCAGCGTCACCTGATATACTCTGACCCTTCCACCACCACGGCTTATAAGTCGGTCTTGCTCGGATTGCCCACCACGGTCACACGCGGCCGCTGATATCGCGCCTTCTGCGGCCGTGTTCTTTGGCCGCCGTATGTTTGCGGCGGTCGGTTGCGCTTGATCGCGGCTTTTCTTTCCGCGTTGGCCCTGCCGGTTTCCGCTTTAACAGCCGTTTCACTGGCATAAACGCGCCTACGCCGTTTGCGAACAGGCTGGCCCTCGGTAGCCCCCTTCCCTTCGGATTTGCCCGCCATGCTGGCAATTAGACGCTTTTCCTTCGCACGTAACGCCCGGCTGCTGGCCCTTATCGCACTGGTCTTTTGGCTGTCAGTAGCGTGCTGTACGGCCGCCACGGCCGCCAGCTGTGCCAGCTGGCGAGAATTGAAGAAATCCCCCAGCATTTCTACGAGCGCGGCGAAGATGCGCCATATAAAACGCTCTTCGCTTTTCAAGTCCTTGCCCCCTGCCCTTTGCTGGGCGGCGCGGCTCTGACGCGGCAATTTTATGCGCCGAACCTGCAGCTGGGACAACTCGGCCGCATTGGCCGCCAGCTGGTCGCGTACAACGCGCAGCTGCTCGGCCTTCGCAAAAGGCACAATCGCCCCGGCTTCTTGATTTCTCTGGTGCCAGGTCTTTTCGCCCCGCTCTTCTGGCGTGGTGCGGAAATTGCGGCGGCGGGCGTTTGTCGCTGCTACACCTTCATGCAACTGCGCGGGCCGCTCGATGCCTTGGGCTTCGTTGGTTCGGTGATCAACACGGCCGGCATGGCCGCCGGCTGCAAGGGCTGCGTTCATCCGCTCGGCCATTTGTGCCCGTACCTCATACAAAATCTGCTTGCCGCGAAAATCGTCTAATTCGCGGGTTTTCTCTCCTAGGCTGCCGTCCGGGCGCACGCGCTTGGTGGTCATGAGCAAATGGGCATGAAAATTCCGCTGATCCCCTTCCCTGTTTGGGATGTGGATGGATGCATCAACTATCACACCAAAACGGCTGGCCAAGTCCTCTGCTATTTGCCGGGTTAGACTGGCCCGTTGGTCGTGGGTCAGTTCATGGGGCAATGCAATGACCCATTCCCGGGCCGTGCAGGCATCAGAACGCCGTTCTGACCGCTCGGCCATATTCCAGAGGTCTTCGCGCCGGGGGCTATCTGTCCAGCCCCCGGCCCCCACGATGAACGATTGATAGACCCCATCCTTGGCCCGGTAGTCATAGACGGTGCCAAGCCGTTCATCTGTGAGCCTGACCCCGGCGGCATAAGCTGCGGCGGCTACCGCCGACCGGCCAGACTGCCCCCGGGCCAAAACGGTGGCCGCTCTCTGGCCACCTTGAGGCTTGGCCTTTCGGCTGACCTTGGACATACGGACGAAATAGATGGCCATGCCCTACCCCCTCGACCGGTCGATATGCTGCCCTCGGGCACAGACCCGGCCGGGGGGCACTTCAACGCCCAAGGCGAAGCCGACTAAAGGGCGTTTCCATAGGGTGGCGCATTTATGCGGAGGGATTGCCCTCCCAAAGCTGGCCCCCACCCCGAGCGAAGCGGCTATCGTGGGGGGTGCTTTCCGGGTGGAGACGGTCACGGCGTGGAGGGGTTTCCCCTCGGGGTACCGGTCGATAGGCCGGGGGCAATCTGCCCCCCAGGAAGGGCGCATAGCGCAGACCGACAGGACGTAGCGGCGAAACGCCAAAAAGTTAATTTTTGGTGTTTTGCGTAATTGCGCCCTTCTGGGTTTATCTACCTTCATCCCCTGCCCCACTTGCTAATTTTAGTATGCTTGAGATATGTAAAAAGGGGATTAACCGGTGGCCATGGGCTACCCTCTGAAGGGGTGGCCGTAGGATGACTATAATCACCAACGAGGTGCCGTTGGCCCCCTTCCCTGCCCGCCCGACCGGGCGTGGCTCGGGGCTATCGCCCCTCGCATTTTTTCGGTCGCGCCTTCGGCGCGGCCTTGTTTTGATGGTTTTTTACGAGGGCTATCAAAAATCGTCTAATTTACCGTCAAACGGTGTCAAAACTCGTCTAAAATCGTCAAATTTTGATATCAAATTTGACAGTTAATTAAAGGCTTTGTGTCAAAATTTGATAGTGCTATACTGTCAAAAATTGACAGGCGAATTTGCCACCCTATCAACCGTCAAAAAAGGTCTAAAATGAAACAAATTTTGACAGCTAAAGAAGCCGCCGAAGCCCTTGGGACAACCAAGCAGACGATCATTAATATGATAAAGGACAACAGGATAACAGCTGAGCGGGGCGAAAATGGGCAGTATCAAATTAATGCGTCAATTTTTTACGCACAGCATCAAAATGCACAGCGTCCATTTGACGGTCAGGTGTCAAATTTTGATACTAAGGTGTCTAATTTGACAGGTGCCAACCGTCAAAATTTGACGAGTTTTGACAGTGATTTAGCCGTCAAACTTAAAGAAGAGCTTGCAGCGGAACGGGCGAGGGCGGCCGGACTTGAAGAGCAGCTTCGCCGTGAACGTGAGATATCCAGAGAAGCGCGTGACGACAAGCTACGTGCCGAGGAACTGGCAACCAAAGCGCAGGCCATTGCACAGGCCTTAACAGACCAAAGAACGGCCGAAGAAAAGGCGAGGGCCGAACGTCTCGCTCGGGCAGAAGAATTAAAGCAGCAACGCTTTGCCACCCTGACCAAAGCACAAAAAGATTATGACGCATTGCCGTTTTGGAAAAAGTGGGGTGTTGATCGTCCCGCCTGACGGAGTAGGGCAGGGGGGTACTGTTAAGATCAAATAGAGAACGGACCGCTTGCGCGTCTGTTCTTTTTTTGTTCTATTGCGGCATGAGCCACGGTCAATTTGGATTCGATCCCCAGAGAAGTAAAAAAAGCCGCCGCGCCCGAGCGCGGGGTACTATCGCGTGCTGGCTGATGGGGCGGCGGCATCTGGTCGATGATATTGATCACGCATTGCAGGCGTTGGCAGAGGGCAGAGAACCCACCGGTATTAGTAAGCGGCAGATGATCGCTGCTCTCAAAAACTGGCTGCGCCAAAGCCCTCATTTGCCCGGTGATCTACAGGATGCCTTAAGACTGCTGTTACCCGAAATAGGGCAGGGCGATGTATTTGATTAATTGTAATACAAAAAAACCTTGGAATCCTCTAATATTTGTATTACAATTAATCTATGAAGCTGGATTTTGACCGAGACAAAAGTGCGGAGAACGAAAGGCGGCGAGGGCTTTCATTCGAGTTGGTTGCTGACTTGGATTGGGCGGCGGCATTCATTATCCCGGATACCCGACACGATTACGGAGAAGTGCGATATACGGCCCTTGTGCCGCTTCGGCGGCGGGTGTTCGTGGTGTGCTTCACCATCCGCACAGACACGATGCGAATAATCAGCTTCCGCAAAGCGAACGATAGAGAGGTTTTAAAATGGCAAAAAAGCGTAAACCGCTAACCAATAAAAAGGGCGAGGTCCGGGAATTGACGGTGGCTGATATGGAAGCCATGCGCCCGATTAAAGACGTTGACCCGGCATTGGCCGCCATGCTGCAGGAATTGCAAGCCGCGAAGGCGGCGGGAGAATTAGAAACAGTCACGCGGGCCGATGGCTTCGTGGAAATGCGCCGTAAGCGGGGCGCACCAAAGCTGCCCGAAACTTCTAAGCGGCAAGTATTGAGTGTGCGCGTAGCACCCGCGATTGCTAAGGCAATCAAAGCCCACGGTCGTGGTGTAAATGCCAAGATTGAAAAGGTTTTGCGAGATGCAATCGAAGAGGGCCGTTTATAAATGGGAGCCGACCCCACATGGCTGAATAATTTATGGGTGCAATTAAAAGACGCACACAAAGCCTTTATTGCTTTTGTCATGGGAATAGCATTGATTTGGTTTAGTCCAACCGAGGGAAAGTGGTTAGGATATGTTCTTTCTCTAGGTGCGCTGGCTAGTCTACTCATCTATCTTTCTAAATGTTTTAAAGCTTGGCACACAGAATACAATTGGCGAGTTACATTCTCTAAACTAACACCTATTGATCATAGCTTAATGTATGAGGTGTTGTGTAAACACCGCTATAAGATAGATTTCGATGAGTCAACAGGCACAAGCCCTGTCGCGCAAAGCCTGACAAAATTACAAAAACTCGGCTTTCTTTACACAACAGACAGAATGGGACACGAAGAATATCTGCAATACCAAATGGATGGCAAAATTGAATCATTGTATCGGAAATATTCCGAGTTCAATGCCCGCAAAGAAATAAAGCGGCTCAAATAATAAAAACGTGGATGCGAATAAGCAAAGGCCCGGTAGGGCGGCCAACCAAGCGCCCCAAAGCTGGCGACTTGGCCGCACGTTAAGCCGGTCCTGCTGCTTTGAGTGTCTAGGTACATTATCGATGAAGCAAATAAAGAGGGCCAGCTTTCAGCTGGCCCTAAGTTTGACGACAGAGGAAAATGAACTAAGGCGTATTATCTGGGGTCGGCGCAGTATCGGCAGCTGGGTCTAATTCTTGCCCATCTTGCTCCTTCAAGGCCCGGTGACGGCCTTCGCAGTCTATGACGAGCGGCAGCGTCTGGCCGCTATCATAGGTGACGGCATGAAGATACTGACAAAAACAATCCAGCCCCTCGGCCATGCTACCATTCGCGCCCGGCCGCAATAGCCGCCGCCAGGTGGCCACAGGGCAGGTAGAACAGGCAAGAGACGTATGCGGCCGCATTTCGGGTTCCAAAGCCGCCAGCACGGCCGCCAGTGGCGGCGG
>JAIXUW010000037.1 GCA_027483355.1 Alphaproteobacteria bacterium | reverse complement strand
GAATTCGACATCAGTAAAGTTATCGAGTCCCAAGCTATTCAAATTGGTATCGCGAACAGAATAGCTATTGGCAGCGGTACGCGTAATAATAAAGCCGCTGCTATTCGCCGAATAGACAGCAGTATCGACACCATCACTGCCCAGCAGACTGTCGTTACCCGCTCCACCTTCTAGCGTGTCATTACCGCCGCGACCCCATAAGGTGTCATTACCGGCACCGCCGAACAGGAGGTCACTACCGTCGTTGACGTTTGGAGAGCCGACATCATCACCCCACAGGATGTCATCACCGTCACCGCCGTATAAGGTATCATTGCCATACTTACCCAAGAGCTGATCGTTGCCTGATAAACCAAACAAGACATCATTGTTACTGTTGCCGTTCAGAATATTATTATTGCCATCCCCCACAAGCGCACCCGCTGGCGCGGTAACTGTGATGGTAGCGGTTGCTGTATCAGTATCCTCGCCATCGCTGAGGGTATAACTAAAGGTATCATTACCCAGGAAGCCATTACGGGCCGTGAAGGTAAAATCACCACTCGTCAGCAAAGCGACGGTGTTGCCATTCGAGGTGGTCAATGTTTGGGCCACAACGGATAGGGTATCATTATCGGCGTCGCTGTCGGCACCCGCGCCGTTATCAGCCAACACGTTGCCTGTGATAGCCACACCATAGACACCGCTAACCACGTCATCTTGCGCGACCGGCGCCGTATTGGGCGGAATCACAGGTGCCATATTGACCAAATCAAACAGGAAACCACCCTGGGTTTCGAGGTATTCGATACGATAATTATCGATTGTAAAATGGCTATACACCGTCAGCTGTGCAGATGGGTTTGCCAGCGATTCTATGATTAGATTATCACCCGATTGATAAATACTCAGATCTGAGAACTGGACATTCGTTAGGCGAATAGTATCTATGCCACCCAGCACATCATGAATGGCGTCACCGCTTAACGCGGATAAGTCATCAAAAAAGTACAAATCGTTACCGGCACCACCAGACAGGCGATCTGTACCAGAATCGCCAACAAGGGTATCGTCGCCCCCGCCGGCATAAAGAGAGTCGTTACCCTCACCGCCCACGAGGTAGTCCGGAGAATTACCGTCGTTGACAAAAGTATCACCATAAATAACGTCATTGCCAGCTTCGCCTTCAATCGTATCAGTGCCGGCATTTCCGTTAAGACGGTCATTACCATCTCCGCCATAGATGATATCACTGCCGCCGTGACCCGAGACCGTATCGTCGCCCCCAAAGCCATATAATGTATCGCTGTAAACAGATCCAAATAACTGATGACCAATGTCGTTATCAGCCAGAATGAGGCCGCCGGTCAGATCAATAAAAGAACCATCATCAAATATGATTTTCTCATATCGTTGGTCAATATCTGCCGCAGCAGTAGTGGATGCGGGGTTGCTAAACAGGAAGAACCTATCATTAACTCCTGTATTCAGTTGAATTTGCAGCGCACCTGAAATGTACCAGAAATTAAGGTCTTCGGCTGTGAGGCCGCCTGTAATGCGGATGACATCAATCCCACCACTAACGTTTTCTGATACACGCGTATTCGCAGAATTAAACCCGGGATTAATATAGTAAGTATCATCACCTACATCACCAAACATAAAGGCGCCGCCGGTATTCGTGTTAACAAACGTATCGTTCCCAGTACCACCATATAACGTGTCATATCCCAGACCAGCATAGAGCGTATCGTCACCCTCGCCAGCATAGATGACGTCTAAAGCACCTATCGTTGAAAGAGTATCGTCCGTAGTAGCGCCATAAATGCGGAATTTCCCGGTGCCGCCCACGGGGAGTATACTACCCTGCAAATCTATATAGCTGCCATTGTCGAAAGCGATACGTTCCAGTTGGGCGCCTGCTTGCACAATACCATTAACGACAGATACTTGCTGCAGGGAAACACTCCCCAGTCCACCATTGAGTAAAACACTCATATAGCCTGGGTTACCTGCGAAAATGCTTACGTCATTACTGGTTAAACCACCACCAATCCGTAGGGTATCAAAGCCACTATTCAAATTCTCGTATATAGAGGCATAGCCATCACCTGGCGTTAAAAGATATACGTCGTCACCTTCGCCGCCACGTAAGATGTTATCGCCAGCACCGCCGACAAGCGTATCGTTCCCCTGGTCGCCGCTTAAGGTATCATCGCCAGCACCGCCCTCAAGAAGGTCAGCGCCTTCCCCTGCATTAATAATGTCGTTACCATCGCCACCACGCAGCGTATCCACTGAGGATTGCCCTACGAGCAAATCATTTCCGGCTAAGCCATCAATGGTATTTGAGATAAGTTCGCCAAAGATCGTGTCATTAGCCAAGCTTCCCATCTGGGTCACGTTAAAACCGATACCCAAATAATTTTCTGTAAGGCCCAACTCGGCTAGGTTGATTAGACGATCGTTGAATTGGACGTATTCTATACTCGACAGATTGTCGGTGCCATAACCTTGATTATTTGTGTCGATGACGCCATAGCTTGAGCCGCTATAGCGCTTGATAATAAAACCATCACTCGTAGTTGAATAAACAGCCGTATCATTGCCGCCTTCACCAACCAGGATGTCATTGCGACGACCGCCCTCTAGCGTATCATTGCCCTCACCGGTGCTAATATAGTCAGCACCATCTCCGCCAAAGGCAAGATCGTCGCCTAATCTTGAGTAAATCGTGACCCGCCCCCTATAAATGAGTCCAGGAATAGCTACGGTAATGCTATCCATAACGGGCTTTTCAAAGGAGGTGCGGGATATGGCACGCAAGCATTTTACGGCGGAGCAGATTATCGG
>JAIXUW010000157.1 GCA_027483355.1 Alphaproteobacteria bacterium | reverse complement strand
GTTCTTGTCAACGCGCGAGCAAACGGCTTGACATAGATGTGCGGGAGGCTAGTCTTTTGGTGTTTCATTACCAAAGGAGTAAAGTCATGGACAAATTCTTTCCCCCCGGCAATGGCCCGCTGACCCCCAGCCATCATCCGGAATATCAAAAAGCAAACCCCATCAAGGCCGATGCAGAATTCATCGTCATGTTCCACACGGAATATGGCTACGATGAAAAAAACGAAACTGTCCTCAAGAATATTTTTAACCGGCATAGCAAGCCTCAAGATGCCGTGCAGCCATCTGCGCGACCCATTCCTTATACCGAAGGCTTTGTGATTAAAGGTGTGAGCTGGCCGATCATCAACGAATTGCGGGCGAATCCCCGCGTTGACTCTTTTGGGCCAAACCATAAAATTGGCCCGGCTTAAACAGTCGCGCCCACAACCCAGATTGCACAGGGGCGGCATCCAGCGATGGGGCCGCCCTTTGCGCATCCAGCGTCAGGGCGAAAATAGCTTCGCTGATGCCCTGGCTGCGCTCTAGCGTGTTGTAGCGATTTTTGACATCGTCGAGTAAAAGCTGCAGATGCCGTAAGGCACGCAGGCGTTCGTCAATGCTGGTAAAACGCGACAAGGCGGTGGCAAAGGCGGTCTCTGCGGCGTCGGTCTCTGTCGCTGCCAAGGCCCGACCGATGGCACCCAGGGGGCGGTTATCGTCACGGTTCAGGCGATTAATGGCCAGCTGCGCCGTCTGTAGCGCAGCATAGGCGGCGGCCCAGGGGGGCGACGCTGTGCGGGCGATGAGATGCCAGAGATGCTCTTCGCACAACGGGCCATCGGTGTCGCGACAGGCCATATCGACATGGGTCAGCACGTGGCGATAGCGGTGACGCAGGCGGGTGAGGGTATCAATGTTCTGGCGTTTGACAGCAGGCATGGTTTAAGTGTCGGTGATTCCGGTTAAAAAACATTAAAAATCAATATTTTGTCTAAAATCGTGGCCTATTTGGATATTTTATGTCGCGGCGCGGCGAAAACCCGCGTATCTCGGTCATTTATTTGAACATTTGCCTTGCCAGAGAGGGCTTTGAACATATATAAACCGGACCAAACAGGTGCTTGTTATGTTGAAGCTCGGAAAATTGACCGATTACGCCATTGCTGTGGCCGCCCAATTGGCGCGGCACGCCCAAACGTCGCCAGATGCCGCCATGAGTGCGGCGGTGCTTGCGGCCGAAACGGGTGTGCCGGAACCCACCGTTGCCAAGGTGCTGAAAAGACTGGCGCGGGGGCAGTTGCTGCTCTCGGTGCGGGGTGTCAGTGGCGGCTATCGTCTGGCCCAGCCGGCAGCAAGCATTACCGTGGGCCAAATCATCGAGGTGATGGATGGCCCGATTGCCATTGTCACCTGTGTCGAGACAGCGGGTGAAACAGGCGGTTGCAACGTCGCCCACAAATGCGGCGTGCGCAACAAATGGGCACCGGTCAATGATGCCATTCGTACCGCCCTGCACGCGGTGACTCTGGCCGATATGGCGATGCCGTCCTGCGCTGTTCCTGCCGGGCCACAACTTATGACCTTGAAAATTGCCGGAGAGCGCCATGTCCGCCACGATTGAAACCATCGCCACCGTCGAAGCACTCGAGGGTAAATACGAAGCCGGCTTTATCACCGACATCGAAAGCGATATGGCGCCCAAGGGATTGAGCGAAGACATCATCCGCTTTATCTCGGAGAAAAAGGGCGAGCCGCAATGGATGCTGGACTCGCGGCTGAAAGCCTATCGCCATTGGCTGACCATGCCTGAGCCCACCTGGGCCAAGGTTGATTTCCCGCCGATCGATTATCAGGATGCCTATTACTACGCGGCCCCCAAGAACGTCAAAAAGCTGCAAAGCCTGGACGAGGTCGATCCGAAACTGCTGGAGACCTACAAAAAGCTGGGTATTCCGCTGCGCGAGCAGGAAATTCTGGCGGGTGTTGCGGTCGACGCGGTTTTTGACAGCGTGTCGGTGGTCACGACCTTCCGCGAAAAACTGCACGAGGCGGGGGTGATTTTTTGCTCAATTTCCGAAGCGATACAGCTTTATCCGGATCTCATCAAAAAATACATGGGCTCGGTTGTACCCTATACCGACAACAAACACGCCTGCCTGAATGCGGCCTGTTTTACCGACGGCACGTTCGTGTACATTCCGGAAGGTGTGCGCTGCCCGATGGAGCTATCGACCTATTTCCGCATCAACGAGGCAAAAACCGGCCAGTTTGAACGCACGGTCATCGTGGCGGAAAAGGGATCTTACGTTTCGTATCTGGAGGGTTGCACCGCGCCCAAACGCGATGAAAACCAGCTGCACGCAGCGGTGGTTGAACTGGTCGCTATGGACGATGCCGAAATTAAATATTCGACCGTGCAGAACTGGTACCCCGGCGATGAAAATGGCGTCGGCGGTATTTACAACTTTGTGACCAAGCGCGGCATTTGCAAAGGTAAACGCTCGAAGATTTCCTGGACGCAAGTTGAAACGGGCTCAGCTATTACATGGAAATATCCGTCTTGCGTTTTACTGGGCGATGACAGCGTGGGCGAATTTTATTCGGTGGCGCTCACCAATAATTACCAGCAGGCCGATACCGGCACCAAGATGATCCACATCGGTAAAAACACGCGCTCGCGTATTATTTCCAAGGGTATTTCGGCCGGTAAATCGGACAATACCTATCGCGGTCTGGTGCGCATCGCCGCCAAGGCCGAGGGCGCGCGTAACTATACGCAGTGCGACAGCCTTTTGATTGGCGACAAGTGTGGCGCGCATACAGTGCCCTACATCGAAAACCGCAACCCGACCGCCATGCTGGAACACGAAGCCACCACCAGCAAGATCAGCGACGACGCATTGTTTTATTGCCGCCAACGCGGCATTCCCGAAGAAGAGGCGCTGACTCTCATCGTCAATGGTTTCTGCCGCGAAGTGCTGCAACACCTGCCGATGGAATTCGCGGTCGAGGCGCAGAAGCTGGTCGCAATCTCGCTTGAGGGCAGTGTGGGATAATGTTTTTAAAAAATCACTCTCTCCGTTTGGGAGAGGGAATTTGCGGAGAATGAATATGCTTAAAATTGAAAATCTTCATGCCACTGTCGCTGACCGTGAAGTCCTTAAGGGCGTTAACCTCGAAATCCCGGCGGGGCAGGTCCATGCCATTATGGGGCCAAATGGCTCGGGTAAGTCGACGCTGTCTTATGTGCTGGCGGGGCGCGATGATTATGAGATCACGCAAGGTAAAATCACTTTCATGGGTGAAGACATCACCGAGATGGAGCCGGAGGACCGCGCTGCCCTTGGTTTGTTTCTGGCGTTTCAATACCCGATCGAAATTCCGGGTGTCACCACCACCACCTTCCTGAAAACCGCCATCAATGCCATCCGCAAAAAGCGCGGCGAGGCGGAAATCGATCCGGCGGCTTTTCTGAAGTTGCAAAAAGAAAAAATGACTCAATTGAACATGAGCCCTGAGATGGTCAAGCGCGGCGTCAACGTCGGCTTTTCGGGCGGCGAGAAAAAGCGCAACGAAGTTTTGCAGCTGGCGATGCTGCAGCCGAAAATGGCCGTACTCGATGAAACCGACAGCGGCCTTGACATTGATGCACTGAAGATTGTGGCCGATGGCGTCAATGCGCTGCGTGGCGCCGAGCGGTCGTTTCTGGTGATCACCCACTATCAGCGTTTGCTGGATTACATCAAGCCGGATGTCGTTCACGTGCTGGCCAATGGCCGCATCACGGCGACGGGTGGCCCGGAACTGGCGCTGGAGCTGGAAAAGAACGGCTATGCCGCCTATTACGACGAGAAAGCCGCCTAAAACATGAGCAAAGCCACCATTAAAGTAGTTGAAACCTTCATGCCGCCGTCGAGCCCACGGGTTGAGGCGCTACCCTGGCTATTGCGCGGCGGTGCTCATGCCATGCCAGACGGGGCACCCAACTGGGCGCGTGCCCTCCGCCAGACCGCCGCCGAGAGTTTTGCCGCCAATGGTTTGCCGCAGCCGGGGCAGGAGGGTTGGCAGTTTACCTCACTCCGCCATCTCGAGCCGCAGCATTACACACAGCCGGATGCTGTCCTGACCGGGAATGTGCCGGCCCCCTTGTTGGCGGATAGTTATCGGGTGGTGATTGTCGATGGTGTCTGGCAGTCGCATCTGTCGCTGCTGCCGACCGGCCTTAAAATCGCTCCGATTTTACAAGCAACTGACATCGTGCCGCACGCCGAAGAATATCTTCTGGGGCTGGGTGACATGGCGGTAAATCCGTTCAAGGCATTGAACGCTGCCCATCTGCGCGATGGTTTTGTGCTGGCGCTGGACCGCGGTCAGACGCTGGATAAACCGCTTGAAGTTCTGCTGTGGACGCGGGACGGGGTGGCGGCTTATCCGCGAATCCTTTATTGGCTGGGCGAGAATGCTGAAGCAACGGTGCTGGAGCGCTGTGCCGGGGAGGGGCGTTATTTCATCAATGCCCAGACCGATATTGTGTTGCAGCAAAGCGCGCGGTTCACCTATCACCGTCTGTGCGAGGAGGCCGAAAAGGCCAGCCATATCAGCCAAACCACCATCCATTGCATGAAAGACGCCCATTTTGACGCCTATAACGGCGCCTTTGCGGGGGCGCTGATGCGGCAGGGTTATGAATTCAAGTTGCTGGAAAAAGGGGTTTATAGTAGTCTGACGGGTATATACCTAAAAGACGGACAGCAAATCCAAGACTTTACTGTGCTGGCCGGCCATTACGACGAGAGCGGCGTATCCGCCCAGCATTTTAAAGGAGTTGTCGATGATCAAGCTCGTGCAGTTTTCCAAGGGAAAATTCATGTACATCGTCCTGCACAAAAAACAGATGGGTACCAATCTCATCATGCGCTATTGCTCTCCGACAAAGCTGAAGCAAACGCAAAGCCCGAACTTGAAATCTACGCCGACGATGTAAAATGCTCGCACGGCGCTACCGCCGGCCAGCTTGATGTCAACGCCCTGTTTTACTTGCGCGCTCGCGGTATTCCCGAACATGAAGCGCGCGCCTTGCTCATCCGCTCGTTTATGGCCGACGGCATCGATAAAATAATCCACCCCGATATCCGCAATCTGTTCTTCGACCGCCTGGACGCTTGGCTTGCTAACCGTGGCAAGGCGGCGGCATGACGAAACCGGCAGCCATCCCCCTGACCAGCTATGCCCCCGCCGTTGTACGCGGCGATTTCCCCGCCTTGGCGCAAAGCGTCAACGGACGCGAGGTGTGTTATCTGGACAGTGCCAATTCAGCACAAAAGCCTTTATACGTGATGGCGGCGATGGATCAGGTGATGACAACCCATTACGCCAATGTGCATCGGGCGGTTTACAGCTTTGGCGCTGAGACGACGGTCGCTTATGAAGGCGCGCGGGCCAAAGTGGCGCGGTTCCTTAATGCCGCCCATGCGGGGGATATTATCTTTACGCGCAACGCCACCGAGGCGATCAATCTGGTGGCGCATAGCCTGGGTGCGCAATTGCAGCCGGGCGATGAAATTATTCTCTCCGACCTTGAACACCACGCCAATATCGTGCCGTGGTATCAATTGGTGCAGCGTAAAGGTGTTGTGCTGCGGGTGGTGCCGATTACCGAGACCGGCGCCCTGGATATGGCCGCCTATCAGGCGTTGCTATCGAATAAAACCAAGCTGGTAGCATTGACGCATATGTCGAATGCGCTGGGTACCATCAATGATGCCACCGCGATTGCAAAGGCAGCCCATGCGGTGGGTGCTTATGTTTTGTTTGACGGTTCGCAGGCGGTGGTGCATCAGGCGGTTGATGTGCAGGCGATCGGCGCTGACTTTTATGTTTTTACCGGCCATAAGCTTTACGGCCCCACCGGGATCGGCGTGCTGTATGGTCGCCGTGATTTGATGAATAGCCTGCCGCCATTTTTGGGTGGCGGCGAGATGATTGATACGGTCGCCTTTGATGCCATCACCTTTAAAGAGTCGCCTTATCGGTTCGAGGCCGGCACGCCGCCGATCATCGAGGCGATTGGTCTGGGTGCCGCTATTGATTACCTGAATGTACAGGATTTACCAGCCGTACAGGCGCATGAAAAGGCGCTGATGGGCGCCGCCGAGGAATGCTTGCTGGCTATACCGGGTGTAAAGCTTTACAGCCGTGCCCCGGCGCGTAGCGCCATTGTCAACTTTGGTCTGGAAGGTGTGCACCCGCATGATATCGCCACCATTCTTGACCAGATGGGGGTCGCCGTCCGTGCTGGGCACCACTGTTGCCAGCCGCTGATGAGTAAACTGGGGGTAAGTGCTACTGTGCGTGCCTCTTTCGGGATCTATAATACAATAGAAGACGTCGAACGTCTGGGGGAGGCGGTGCAAAAAGCCCGCAAGATTTTCACATGATGAAACAGGTCTGCAACGAAGAAATGCTGGCCCAGGCCGTGGGCGACGATGACGAACTGGCCAAAATGAAGCGCCCGCCCCACACCGAAGGCTCGCCCGAGCACCCTCTGTGGCTGGCGGTCGAGGCCGCCATCTGCGAGGTCTATGACCCGGAAATTCCGGTCAATATCTATGAATTGGGCCTTATTTACAAAGTGGACATTCAGCCCGATAATAACAATGTCTATGTGGAGATGTCGCTGACCTCGCCCGGCTGCCCGGTGGCCGGTGAAATGCCGGGGATGGTGGAAAACGCCATCAAAACGGTCGAGGGCGTGGGCGAGATTAAAGTGGAGATTGTCTGGGACCCGACCTGGGACCCATCGCGTATGGCGGAAACCGCCAAACTGCAATTGAATATGTTTTAAGACCAACATCCGAAGGAGAAAAAAGATGAGCCAACTGATGACACTGACCGATACTGCCGCCGAGCATATCAAAGGCCTGATGACCACAGCACCCGCCGAAGAACAGTTTTCCGGCATTCGCGTGGGCGTCACCGCGTCGGGCTGCTCGGGTATGTCCTACAGCCTGGAATACGCCAAAGAACCGCAAGCGATGGATATCGTCATTGAAGACAAAGGCGTGAAGATTTTTGTTGATGCCAAGGCACAGCTGTATATCGCTGGCATGGAGATGGACTACTTCCGCAACAACTTTGAAGAGGGTTTTATCTTTAACAACCCCAACGCCACCGGCCATTGCGGTTGCGGCAAGTCGTTCCGCACCTGATTTTCAGGTGGTAAAACGCATAAAAAGCCCCCGGTGTCGGGGGCTTTTTTTATAGTTTTAAAATGCGTTTGGGCCGGGGGATGACGAGACCGTTAAACGTTGTCACCGGTATTTCTATTATAGAGGGCGGCGTTTGAACCACGTTATCGGCATCGACGATCTGGTGTTCGGGGAACCTTTTCGCAACGGCGGCCACAAAACGCGTAGTGCCATCAAAGCAGACGCCATGTGCGGTGGTGGGATGTCCGCCGGTGCCTGTATAAGTACCTTCGTCGAGGTCAATTAAATCTGCCATTTTCTCCTCGAAAGTTTGGTCGAGGGTCATGTATTCTTCTACGTTGGGCGTCCCTTCCTTCAAACCTTCGATCACTAAAACATACTGGCGAATAGGGCTGGGAAATGCCTCTTCACCTGTGGCTCTGAAAGGTTGTTCGATAAGATAGGTTTCGATTTCCTTATCAAGATTGGTGTAATTATCAAGTCTGCAGTAGCTGATAAGCCCACATAGCGAAACGGCTTCGACAAGATGACGTCCTTGGCCGTCTGTGTCATTTTCAAAATGGTATTGCAGTAAATCAACAACCTCGCTGAAGGTTTCGGTGACCTGCCCTATTTCATTTCTAAGTTTTTGGTCGTTATCCGATTTAAAAATTTTTTCCAGATTTGTGTCGTTTATTGCCGATAAATGCGACTCAAGTAGCGGGCCGGTGGATCTTTCTTTTATAAATTCACGCAGATTGACGATGGCTTGGCGTAAATCAGCGCTGCTGGTACCTAGATATTGTGGCATTGTCTTATCTTTCTTATTTATGATTTTGGTCCGGGTGGTTTTTTAACCGTGTTGTGTTTGGGCAAAGCAATCTCGTTACCCTTATCGTCAACCAGTTTGTAACCGGAAAAGGCCTTGAATACAGCGCTTGCCGCTACCGGTGTGGCGAGAAAATGGATGCCCGCCAGCTTTTTATCCGGTGTCGTGAAAACGCCCATAAACATACTGGTGGCTTCTTTGCTGGCGTAGAAGGGGCTCAAAGCTGCACCGACATCGCGCAGCAGATTGAGCCAACCTGCGGCTTCGGCTGCAGCACGGTCGGTGACAATATTATAACTATCGAGACCTTCAATTTGGCTTTGAATACGGGCGCGGATATCGTCAGTTGATGTCATGATGTTCTTACCTCTTAACCCATTTTTGGCGGGGTTTTTAAATCTGCGCTGGCCGCGGTGCAAACC
>JAIXUW010000158.1 GCA_027483355.1 Alphaproteobacteria bacterium | reverse complement strand
CCTTTAATCGGCGGATGCCTCTTGGAGCGGGGCTCACATTAAGGTTTAAACATGACAACAAGCGGCACAACAACTTGGGACCCCGATATTGGGGAGATCGTGGAAGAGGCGTTCGAGAGGGCGGGCCTCGAACTCCGCTCTGGCTACGACCTTAAAACGGCTCGCCGCAGCCTTAACTTCCTTTTGACCGAGTGGGCGAATAAGGGTTTAAATCTTTGGACTGTTGCTTCCGGCACTCTCACTCTTGTACCGGGCCAAAAAACCTACACCACCGCTGATGGTCTCCCGGCTGATGCTGTGGATTATATCGAGCATGTGACGCGCACAACCAGCGCGGGAATTCCTACCGATATTTCGCTCAACCGCATTTCTGTTTCGACCTATGCCAATATCCCGACAAAGGACCAAACTGGCAGGCCTTACCAGATCTATGTGAACCGCGCGACATCCTCGCCTCAGATCACGCTTTGGCCTGTTCCTGACTCCAGCACGCCATACACGCTGGCTTATTGGTATATGAAGCGCCTTGATGACGCGACCAATCCAATCAGCCAGACCATTCAGGTGCCGTTCCGGTTCTACAACGCCTTAACTGCGGGGCTCGCATATCACATCGCGCTCAAGCGTCCCGAGGCTCAGGACCGTATTTCGATGCTCAAAGACCTCTATGATGAAGCTTTCCAGCTTGCGGCTGACGAAGATCGTGACCGCTCTAGTGTACGGTTTACACCATTTGTAGGGTATAATTTCTAATGAGCGTACCGTATGCAAGAGGTAGGCGGGCGTTCGGTTTCTGCGACACCTGCGGACAGCGTTACGACCTCAACGAGCTTAAAGTGCAGATTGTTGCGGGTCGCGCCACAAACATCAAGAATTGCACCTATTGCCTCGACAAGGACCATCCGCAGTACTTCATTGGCCGCGTTCCGATCAATGACCCAATTGCGCTTCTTAATCCCCGCCCAGACACTGCTCAGGTAGAAAGCCGAGAGCTTTGGGGCTGGAACCCCGTTGGAAACCCCGCAGTTTACGCCACAGGACAGGTTGGGATTATCTCCCTTGTTATTAATGGCGTTAAGAGCCAAGTCACCTACTCAGGTGAGATGTAATAAAAAGAAAGAGAACAAAATGGATAAGAAGAAGCCCATCGGCTACACCAAGGAACAGACCAAATCCATGAAGGCGCTTATTGAGCGCACAGAGCCCAAGTCTGGCGACTATGTTGGTTCCGGCACTGTCACTGAAGTGCCGAAGAAGAAAAAGAAGATGAAACGTATGATGGACGGCGGTATGGCCAACGCAATGATGCAGCGCGGCACACAGCCGAATGAACGCGGCCCCATCAAGGGTGCCCCTGACTACACAACGATGCCGATTCGTGGCCCGGGTGGTCGGGTTCGTGGCGGCGGTGGCGTTCCTGTTCAGGGTCCGGGTGGTGTTGTGGTGCCGCCCATGCGCCCGGAAGGGAAGAAGATTCCCGGTCAAATTCGGGATCGCTTGATGGGCATGATGGGACGGGCTGGTAAGGGCACAGAGTATCCCGGTATGCCCAAGAAGCGCGGCATGAAGGGCGGCGGTCTTGCCCGTAAGGGTGTTGGCATGGCTCTCGCCAAGGGTGGCCTTGTGAAGGCAAATGGCTGCGCTCAGCGCGGTAAGAGCAAGGGGAAGATGGTGTAATATGAAGAAGATTAAGAAAATGCGTTCCGGTGGAATGGCTTCACGCTCGTCAGGCCCCGGCGGCGGTATGATGGGCGGTTCTGGCTCAGGTGGACCTTCGTCAAGGGCGTCCAGCGGCGGAAGATCATCTGCTTCTGGGGGAATGAGTGGGGGAATGTCTTCGGCAGGTTCTTCTGGAAGATCGTCTGCTTCTTCGGGAGGGAAAAGCAGCGGTAGGTCTTCGTCAAATTACGCAAGTGGTGGGATCGTTAAGGCCCCCGCCAAATCCTATAAGGACATGCGGGCTGGTTCTGGTGGCGGCACAGGTCGCATTCAAAAGACAAAAATTCAGAGGGGTCGATAATGGCAAAGCAGAACGCACGGCTCAAGCTTCCCTCCGATGCCACAGTTGAGAATGGCATGAGGCGGGGTGTGAATGTGGGCAATATGAAAGTGCTCAAGAAGCCGCTCAAGATGCGCGGTGGTGGTGCTGCCACACGGGGTTTGAAGATCTCGGAGAAGCAGGGCTAATATGTCCTTCACCTACTCACAGCTTGTAGACGCTATCCACGGGTATCTCCAGACAGATGCCAATGGTATCCCGACTGCCGATATGAACACAATCATTCGGCAGGCGGAGCAACGTATCTATTATGATGTGCAGATCCCTGTTCTGAAGAAGAACGTAACGGGAACGCTATCAAGCGGCAACCGTTACCTCTCAACGCCAACAGACTACCTCGCCACATATTCAATTGCTGTGAATAACAATGGCAACTATGAATACCTCCTGCCGAAGGATGTGGCGTTCATGCGCGAAGCCTATCCATCTACGACCACCACTGGCGTGCCGCGCTACTACTCTCTTTTCGACAACGACACGATTATTCTCGCACCCCCGCCGAACTCGAACTACGAAGTTGAGCTTCATTACTTCTATGAACCTCAGTCGATTGTGGAGGCAACATCCGGCACATGGCTGAGCGAGAACGCCGAGACCGCTCTTTTGTATGGATGCCTCTTTGAGGCTTATTCTTACCTGAAGGGTGAAGCGGATCTTATTTCGCTCTATGCGGGAAGATACAAAGAGGCAATCGAGGCTCTTAAGGTTATTGGTGAAGGCCGTAACCGCTCCGATACATACCGCAACAATGAACCGAGGATTGTGCCAAATTGAGTCAGGGCTTTGGGGCCGTTGGGTCCTTTATCGTGAGGACCACACACGAGCGGGGCTTCACGGTTGAGGAGGTCGCAGAAGATCTTCTCAACAAGCTTAT
>JAIXUW010000209.1 GCA_027483355.1 Alphaproteobacteria bacterium | reverse complement strand
TCTTGTACGCCAACGGCCTGGTCGATGCGCGTGGTACCGCCGGTAACGGCGACGTGACCCTCAGTTCGGGTTCTGACATTCAGATGACCGCAGCCACCAGCCGCATCCATGCGGGCCTGTTGACCCTCAACTCGGGCAACAACGTCAGCCAGTCAGCCACCGGCAGCATCAACGCCGACCAGCTGG
The DNA here is from genome assembly GCA_027483355.1 of Alphaproteobacteria bacterium. GTDB lineage: Bacteria > Pseudomonadota > Alphaproteobacteria > Micavibrionales > UBA2020 > JAEXMB01. Next base: position 9,043 of record JAIXUW010000209.1, on the reverse strand, counting down.
CCGGCACGGTTGATAAAACCATCACCCTGAATGGCACCACCAACACCATCCGTCAGCTGGGCAACATCACTACCGGCGCTCATCCGATCGCCAGCATCCTCGGCGGCTTCACCTTGCAGAACAGCAGCGACACCACCGTGGTCGGCAACGTTCTCGGCGGCGGCGGCAACATTACGCTGAACAACACTGGCAACGTCGATCTGGCCAGCGGCAGCAGCCTCGATGCCGAGGGCGGTAATATCAACGTTAACCAATCCGGCATCCTATCGTCGGCGGCCGATACGCTTAAAACCACTGGCACGGGCTTGATCAATATCACCCAGCGCCAGGGTGGGTCGATCGACCAGGCTGTGAATGCCTTTGCCAATAGCGGCACGGGTTTGAACACTCTGACCGTCGAGGCGGGTACCTATGCCGGTAACATCGCCATCTCTGACTCGAATGTGGCTCTTAACGGCGCACAACGCGGCGTCGATGCCCGTGATGGTCGCCCCGGCGCTATCGAAAGCATCGTCCAGGGCTACATCCTGACCGCCAATAACGTCGATGGCCTGACCATTGATGGTTTCACCATCCAAAATCAGGGCCAGACCGTGGCGGCCTACGGCGGCAAGGGCAGCATCAACCTCAACAGCGACAACACCAATATCGCCCTGCTGAATAACATCTTCGCTGGTCAGGATGCCGGTGGCGCGGATTACCGCAGCGGCATCGTCACCTCTTCGGGCGGCGTCGCGGATGTGCTGATCGCCAATAACCGCTTCAGCGATCTGCGCTATGGCGTCTATGCCAACCCGGCGGCCGACGGCCTGGTCATTGAAGACAACGTCTTCACCGGCAACAACTACGGCGTCGTTGCCGATGGCGTGGCCAGCCTTGATCTCAACCGCAACGTCATTGACGCCACGATGGCGGGCGTGCTGCTGAGCGGCACCTCGACCAATGTGACCCTCACGGATAACCAGATCTCGGGTGCGGCCATCGGCCTCTCGACCCGCGGCGGTGATGTGGGCTTGGTAACCTTGAACAGCAACACTTTCACCAACAACGCAACCGGTGCTCGTTTTGAAAGCGGCCTGGTTGATCTGGGCGGGGCGGGCAACTTCAACACCTTCACCGGCGGCGACATCGGCATTCAGCTGAACCCCACCGGCCTGGTCGAGAAAATGCAACTGGCGAATGACTCGCTGGGCTATACCCGCTTTGCCGGTCAGACTGCCTATTACGTCCGTCTCGATAACGGCGCCTATTTCATTGGTGGTCGTCCTTTGCAGATTGACGCCCTCAATGTCAGCTTTGATGGTGTCGTACCGGCCGCCTCGACCTTTGGTGGCGGTATCCTGACCCTGGCGCAGTTCCGTGCCATCGAAGGCAAACTGTGGGATCTGGATGATGCCGCGGGCCGCGGTCAGATTTTCGCTGGCTTCGTCCCCGGCCTTAATCAGGAAGATCTCTTCCCCAATGGCCTGGGCATCTTTGGCAGCCCCAGCAACGGCTTCTCGCTGACCATCACCGCCGGTCAAGGCGTGGTGGCTGGGCGTGCCACTTCGGCGCAGTCACTGGCCGCGTCCCTGAACGCGCTGGCACCGGCCGCAGGCGGTGAGGATGATGCCGATGCAGACACGCTGGCTAATATCGAACCCGCCGCCGGTGGCGAAGATGACACCACCACCACCCGCTGCTGGAGCGATTTTGTCAGCAACGCCGGTGTAACCACCGTCGAGTATAACTCGACCGGTTCGATGGCCGATGCGATGAGCGCGGAAGAAGGCTGTTCTATCTAAATAATGACGATACTTATGTCTTAAAAGAATGGTGAGCGGCTGTATCCAGCCCTCACCATTTTTTTGGTCTTCATCTAGCGAGAGCGTCTGGCGTTTCGGATGTAGCGCCTTGGGTTGCAGATTTTTTGCTAGGCGTTTCAATGGAGTTTCCCCGGTTTTTTACGAATTTAGCTTTTTTTAACATAATTCAAACACAATGGATGTGTTGCTCGTGACATGCACGAGTTTTTTTGAAAGAGGGGGAGTTTTTTGCATGACTGAAACCTTTATTGGGCCAGATGGCCGTTGTTACCAAATGGGGCAGGGTATTGTGCAGGCAATGGATATTGCAGCCCATGTGCATATTCAGGACCTGATGCCGCCAGGTGACGGTGACATGAGTGATATGGCTGGTGGCCATACTTTCAGCCCACTCAATACGGATAAAATGACATCCTCCGTGATAAAATGGTGTCATGAAGACACGAAGACTTCAGTAACGACGTATCACGCATAATTAAAATAGTCCCGCTCCTGCACGACAGGGAGCGGGATTTTCTCTCAGGATGCTGAGCGATGATCCCTCTTCTTGCGGCACTGACAGAAACTAAAATCCAGAAAAGCTATTTCGGCGAAACACGCCGTATTGTCCCTCCGCGCGAGACATTTCAGCGTGTCAGCAAGCTATTTCCCATTTTCGGCTTGACCCGCGTGGCCAATGTGACGGGGCTGGATAAGGTGGGCATACCGGTCTACACCGCTTGTCGCCCGAATGCGCGGTCGTTGTCCGTATCGCAGGGCAAAGGCTATACCGATGATGCCGCCCGTGTATCGGCAGTGATGGAATCAATCGAGTCCTGGCATGCTGAAACCATCCAAAACCCATTGCGGCTTTGTGGCTACGAAGATCTTTATTTTGCCAAAAACGTTATCGATGCTGGACGTCTGCCCCGTCCAACCAACAGTTTTTTTACGCCCCATCAAAGACTGTTGTGGATCGAAGGGGTTGATCTTTTCACCCATCAATCGCGTTGGGTACCCTATGAAACGGTGCATGCCGATTACCGCGATCCGCTGCCAGAGGGGCATGGTTGCTTTATACCGTCCTCAAACGGTCTCGCCTCCGGCAACAGTCACCACGAAGCAATCATTCACGCCCTGTGCGAAGTGATCGAGCGCGACGCCCTCACCCTGTGGAGTCGTAAAAGCGACGCCGACCAGGCGGCCAGCAAGATTGATGTCGCCACCATCACCGATGAACGGGTTCTTGATATCCTAGCCCGCTTTGAGGCCGCTGGTATTTATGCCGGCATATGGGAGATCACCAGCGATGCAGGCACGCCCAGCTTTCTGTGTCGTATCGTGCCGAAGCTCGAACCCGATATGTCGGGCCAACGTCCGGCCTCGGGCATGGGTTGCCATCTGTCGCGCGATATTGCGCTCTTGCGCGCAGTGACCGAGGCGGCGCAAAGCCGCCTGACCTTTATTTCTGGCGCCCGCGACGATATGTCGCGCAAGGACTATGAGCGCTTCCTCAGTCAGGAAGAATATCTTACCTGGCACAGGCTGATCACCGCGGCTGGTGGCCGCGATTATCGTCAGATTGTCTCCGTCGAAACCGACACCCTCGATGGTGATATCGCCGTGTTGTTAGACCAATTGCACCGGGTTGGCATCCGTGAAGCGGTGGTGGTTGATCTGTCCAAACCACAGCTGGGGATTCCTGTGGTGCGCGTCATTGTGCCGGGGCTGGAAAGTTTCCCCTCCGCTATCAATATGCTGCTGGGCGAACGTGCTGGCCGTGGTCTGACGTATGAGGAGTGATCGGATGACGGATGCTTTCATTTTCACAGGACCGAGTCTTTCGCTGGCTGCTGCGGCCGATCGCCTGGGGCAGCCTCATCATAATATTTTTCAGCTGGAAAGCGGCCATAGCATCAAGTTCATGCCGCCGGCGGCCGAGGGGGATATCGCTGCTCTGGTTGATCAAAAGCCGGCTCTAATCGCTATTATTGACGGTTACTTCGAGAACCTTCCCGCCGTCTGGCATAAAGAAATTCTCTATGCGATGGCCAAAGGCATTCATATCATGGGGGCGTCCAGCATGGGGGCGCTGCGCGCAGCAGAACTGGCTACTTTTGGCATGCAAGGTATCGGTTATATTTACCACGCATATGCCGAGGGACGCTGGACCGATGATGACGAAGTGACCATTGCCCATGGTCCCGCGGACTTGGGTTTTCCCGCGGTGTCTGATGCTATGGCCAATATTCGCGTAACGCTTGATCATGCCCTGGCCAGCCGCGCCATCACCTTGCGTGAATGGTCCGACTTGACGGGTATTGCCAAAAATCTTTTTTATAAAAACAGAACTTATCATGCTGTTCTTGATGGTGCAGCGTCACGCGGTCTTACGGCGGAACGGCGCGCCCATATCGAGGCGTGGCTTGTCAACAATCGCCGGGACCAAAAACAGACAGACGCGCTTGAGCTGCTCGACGCGGTTGCGGCGCATCTGCAAGCGGACGTTGGTCCCAAAAAAGTACTCTACCATTTTCAAGATACCCTTATCTGGCAGCGCGCGCGCAGTCTGCCGCAAATAGCTTAAATGAGAGGAATGTAATATGGGCGTTGAGGTGCATTACACGGCATGGCTGCGCAACCGGGCAGGCAAGGCGCGTGAAACGCTTGAACCACCGAGCGAAGTCGCCACCTTATCCGATCTGGTCGCCTGGCTCTGTCAGGAAGGTGCCGCCTATGAAGTCTTGTTCTCATACCGCAGCATTATCAGTGCTGCGGTGAATGGACAGGTGGTGGAGGATTGGGCGGCGCAGGCTGTAGCGCCGGGCGATCAGATCAACTTTTTTTCACCCATGGCGGGCGGTTAGCGTATCTTCGTAAGCCATGTGGCCGATTAAGGCTTCGGCCGCATCCAGCTTATGGTGCAGGGGGACGACGTTTTCATTTTTGGCGAAGATGCGTGCTTTTTTATAGAGTAGCAACCAATCTTCTGATTTCTGAAGGCCTGTGCGCTTGTAGCATTCGGCCATCAGGTAATAGGCATAAGCCAAGCGACCTTCTTCACCGAAGGCTATCGCTCCCTTTACGGCTTTTTTTAAAATTGGTAGGGCTGCTTCGTATTGCTGATCCACCATCAGTGTTTCCGCATACCAGGCGTAAAACAATGGTCGGCGCGATTGTAAATGAATTTTTTGAGCGATGTCGATAGCGGCGGCGCCATAGCTCAATCCCTCTGCGGCCCGACCCAGACGCGCCAGGGCTAATCCCAATCCAGACAGAATGTAAGGCTTTAGCAGCGTAGACTCTACAATGGTGCAATTGTAAAGCGCGGAGCGTAAAAGATCCGCCGCTTCACCTGGCTGGTTTTGAATGATTAGCCCATGCGCTAGTAAAGTCGCTACATAGACATGCGTAAAATAATCCTGATTTCCGCGTAACATTGACATTGCTTGTTCATGATGGCGGCGCGCTTCCTTATAATTGCCACGCTTTGCTTTGGCCAGCGCCAAGCAACTCAGCAGCGTGGGGCCAACTTGCGTTAGCAAGCCATATTTCAAGTAGATGTCGCTATCCTTGACCGCGCGGAGAGCCTCTTCGGCATAATCAATGGATTTTTGGTAATGGCCAAGGTCGATGCAGATATGTGCCAAGCGTACACTTTCGCGTAAATAAAGGCCGCGATCTGCGGTAGGTGAGCTATTTTTGAGAATGGCGGTGTAGATCTGGGCTGCCTTGGCGGTTTCACCATTCACCCAGTGCATCAATCCTTGGAAGGACAGCGCTTCTTTGAGTATCGCCGTGCCTAATAAATGCCCCTTGGCCTGCAAAACGTCTTTGATGCGTGTTTTGACCGCCGCATAGCGGCTGGTGATGAAAAGGCTGCCGATCTCGTCGAATTTGATGATGGCGTCATGTCGCGTGCGGTTAAAGCTGCCACGCATACGGCGCAAGGCTTTGCGTGCCAAGGTCAGGTGGGCAAGGGCGCTTTCATGCTGCGACTGGGCCTTGGCTTGCCGCGCCGCCCATTTCGAATAGACGTAATCGTATGGTGGCATCTCCGCGTGGCGGGCATGATAGGCCAGCGTCGCGTAAATATCACTGCCGCCCCGGGCGCGCAGGTGGCGCATGGCTTCGGCATGCAGGCCGGGACGTTGTGCCGCAGGAATGCTGGTGTAGATGGCGCGCTGCATAATTTCATGGGCAAACTCCCAGCCATCGCCGGTGTCATTCTCACGCATGATGCCGCAGTCTTGCATGTGCGTGAGCAATCGTGCCACTTCGGCAGAGGACAGGCCCGTCATAACGGTCAGAATTTCTGCATCAACGCGCAGACCCTGGATCGAGGCGGTTTTGGCTAGCGAGAGGGCCGCGGCACCCAGGCGTGACAGTCGGGTTTGCAAGACATTGGCAATTTCGCCCGGCATCTCGCTGTCAATCTGGTAGAGCGCGTCTTCAAGCGTGGCACCGCTGCGGAGCGCGGTTCTGAGCCAGCTGAAATACTCTTTGAGGAAATAGGGGTTCCCCGCCGACAGCCTGTGCAAACGCTCGATCGCCTCTTGCGGCAGTTTGGTTTGCCGGCTGAGGTTGCCAAGCAGGCGTTCTGACTGGCTATGCGACAGCGTGGGTATCGTAAAAACTCTGAGCCGCTCGGCCAGTAGGGCGGTAAAAGTGGGGCTATGCCGTGAGGTAAAAATAACCGTTGGCTGCAGCTTGCCCAGGCCCGACAACAGCGTGCTGATCGTTTGCACTTCGTCATTGCTGGCCCAATGCATGTCTTCGAACAACAGAGCGGTTTTGCTCTGGCGCTGCGCATAGCCGAGGGCGGTGGCGGTGACCCGGCGGCGCAGGTGCATTTTGCTGGCCGCATCCAGTAGGGCATAACCGCTCGTCGCGCCTTGGTTCTTGTCCCATCCCATGATGTCACGTAGGCAATCGCCAACCATGGTGGCGTTATCGGTATCGTCCAGAGCAGGGTCGTGGGCAGCCGTTTGCATGGCGTCCAGGCCAGTGGGGAAGAGCGCACCCAAAAGACGGCGTTCGATGCTGGCGGGATTGACGGCAGGTTGCGGATAGAAAACGATCCGTACAGTTTTTTCAACCCCTTCTTCTTGCATGTCGCGCAGGGCTTGTTCAGCCAGAAAGCTTTTGCCAATACCGGCGTCACCCTGCAACCACACCGGCGTGGCATCGGTGCGCAGCAGCACGGCGCGGATTTCTTGTTGTAAAGCACTGCGCACGGCGGGGGTGGGGATCGTGGCGATGGCCGGGATATTGGCGGTCTTTTTATAAACGCCAATCGTTGTCTGGCCTGTATTGGCCAGGCCAAAAACTTTCACAAAAGTGAAATATTTGCTCAATTGGCTGGCGGCGCGTTCGTTGACGAGAATGGTGTTAGCAGGGACTGTCTTGACCACCCGGGTGGCAATGCCCAAAGCATCACCGGTGATGATATGAACGCCCGTGTCGGCAACAGCCGGGCGTTTGATGGTGACATCCCCGCTGCAGACGGCGATACGCACATCGGGTACATTTTGATTGTCACTATTTAAGGCGGCGATCATTTTTTGCGCGGCCGTAAAAGCACTAAAGGCGTGGTCTTCAGTCGGCGCTGCGGCGCCAAAGTCGCAGAGCAGAGCGGTAGCGCTGATCTGATTGGCTGTACCGCCGTGGGCGGTGCAAATATCAATCAAACGCGCAGGCATGCTGTCGTCGGCCGACGCGGCACCATGGGTTTCGATGGCCAGCACGGTGATAAAGCGGCGCTGTCCTGTGAAGAGGCCTGTGGTTGCCATAGCATTCTCGATCATACGTTTTTATAATATGTCTATAGGCGCCAAACAAGCCATAGCCGGCATTTAATCAATGCCACAGCCTGAATTGGCGGCAACAAGGGGTTTTTTATTTGTCATATGTGTATTTGAGCAGATTTCACAATCAGGGCGGGGCGAAAGACGTATTTTCTGCGCCGCAAAATCAAGCGTGCTTAAGCTCAAAAGCCAACCGGCCAGCGGCTCGCCGATGCGTAAAATTTCATTGATGGTGGCCGCCGCCTGCAGCGTGCCAAAAATACCGGTGACCGGCCCCAGAATACCGCCATCCTTGCATTGCGGCGCCAGCGCCAATTGATCCGATTTGGGATAAAGGCATTGATAGCACGGCAGACCGCCGCCTTCAAAAGCGCGGAAAACCGCTATCTGCCCATCGTGATGATAGACCGATGCCGACACCAAGGGCTTTTGCGCCGCATGACAGGTGGCATTCAGCAAATAACGCGTATCGAAATTATCGGTGCAGTCCAGCACGATGTCGTACGTGCCGATAATGTCAGCGGCATTGTCACCGGTCAAAAAGAAGGGGTATTCGACAATGTCGCAGGCCGAAACTCTTTCTTTTAATTGCGCGGCGGCGGCACGGCTTTTTGGCTGGCCGATATCCGCTTCACGGTATAAAACCTGGCGCTGAAGGTTAGAGAGACTGACTGTATCTGCATCGACCAGGCCCAAGGTGCCAATACCTGCCGCCGCCAGATAAAGCGCTGCGGGACAGCCCAGGCCACCCAGTCCCACGATCAAGACGCGTGCAGCCGCCAGCTTCTTTTGCCCCTCAATGCCTATTTCGGGGACATCGATATGCCGCTCATAGCGTTGAATGAAATCTTTTTGCATGGCTTTTCTTAAAATGGAGCGATGGATAGAATGTCTTCACCCTAAACCTAAACCGCCGCGTTGGTAAACAGGCCATGTACAGTCTTTTCTGAGTTTATATCTCGCGGCCGCAATAAAATAAAGGAACCCTTTTTTAGCCGCCTGCTTTGCCGCATCGCCGCAGTCGGCTATTTACGGCATGGGCTGTTTTGCGTGCAGCAAATAAAACAAATGCAGCGTCACCGCCACCCCCAAAAGAGGGGCAGCCAGATTGATGACCGGAATGGTCGCCATAAAGCTGATACAGATGCCGGTCAGCAGGATGGAGCCAAAATTGTCTTTGCGGAGCTTTTCCGTAGCGGCCGGGTCAAGGCGTCGGCCCGCGGCCATGCGAAAAAACTGCGTGCCCAGCAAATAGCCATTCAGACCATAGTAAAACACCAGCCCCAGGACAGGCACAATCAGTACCGGCAGGCAGATGACATTGAGGGCAACTGCTTTCAACGTGAATAAAACATCCGCCCCCAGCGTTGGCCAGAAAGGCTGTTCCGCCTTGGGTAACTGCGGGTAATCAGCTTCATCAATAATCTCGGCCATCTGTTCGTCGAAAAAACT
>JAIXUW010000071.1 GCA_027483355.1 Alphaproteobacteria bacterium | reverse complement strand
TCGGCTTCAACACGTGGACGCGCTTCTTTTATCGGCAGCGTTACCGGCGCGGCAGTTTCGGTCCGCCGCCAGGCATCCAAAACAATGTCTGCTTTGCGGCGTTTGTCGAGGATAACAATCTCTGCTTCGCGGACAGGCGTCGTCGCAGCAGGAAGTGCCTTATCGGCATCGCGTGCAAACAAAGACTGCCAAAAGCCTTTTTTATTGGTTTCACCCTCTACAGCTTTGGCATCCTCGCTGATAACAGCCGCCTCAACAGCTGTGGCCGGCGCTGTCAGCGCTGTGGTCTCCTCTGGCTCCAGACGCGGCAAGCGGCCTTTTTGCAAGTCGCTGAGGGCCGGGCTGATTTTCTCTGCCAAAACCGCCGGATCGTCGATATCCATAGCGGCCGGAACAAAATCATAACCGACCGAGACCAGCAGACTGGCCAGCGCCGTCTGCGCCTCCGCATAGGAACGATCTTCTTCGATCTGGGCCGACACACTGGCGGTTTGCTGGCGGATGCGCTCCAGCACCGAGCCCACTTGCGCCTCTTCCGCATCGCGTGCCGCCTGCAACAAGGCGCCTTCAACGTCACTGAGTTGGGCGGCGGTGCGGTTGGTAGAGCGCGCTTCCTGGTATTGATAATAACTAATGGCTGTTTGCGCCAGAATAGCGGCACTGAGGGCGATGCGGCGCATTTGCGTGTATTCTACTTGCGCCTCGGCCGTCTTTTTATCCTGAACCGCCTTGAGAACATCCAGCAGGTTATAGGTTGCCCGCAAACCCAGTTCGCGCCAATTGCTGTAGTAGAGATATTTGTTACTGTCGTAGTTAAATGATCCCAGAACGGACAAGCCGGGGAAAAGACGCAAGGTTTCCTGATAGACAACCTGGCGCTCGATCCGCTCGCGATAGGCTTCTTCGCGCAGCTCGGCGCGATGCACCAAGGCATAATCCTGCAAGTCCTCTATAGAGGTTGATATGCGCGGTAGTCCAGGGGTGGAGGTGCGTGCCAGACGCAATTGGTCGATTGGCACATTGATCAATGTCGCCAGCTCTTCGCGGGAGCGCTGCAACAGCGCCTCATGGTTGCGCAGCGCCACTAAATACTGCAAAAGGTCACGTTTGTACGACAGCATTTGGGACGCGGGCACCAGTTTTTCATCACGCGCTTTATCACTGGCGTCAATCGCTTTTTGCGTGTCGGCAATCCCCTTGCGGACGCGCGGCAGCAGCTTTTCGGCGGCCAAGGCCCGATAATATGCAGAAATGATATCGCGGGTGGTGTTGTTCAGAACGCGGCGCCGGGTTTCCACAGCAATCAGGACACGATCGGCTTGCTGCTTGGCCTGAAAGTAACTGAGGCCAAAATCAAGCACACTCCAGCTAAAGCGCAGGCTCGAGTCGATCCCCGCGCGCTCGGCCGAATAGGACGGCTGCAGCGATTCAGCACCGGTGAGCAAAGAGATACTGGTGGAGGCCGCTTCTTTATCGCGCCAGTCGTAGCCCGCCTCGGCCGCCAAGGTGGGCAGCATATCGTATTGCACACGGTTGAGCCGATGCGCTTCTAACACTTGCTCCATCATAGCCAGTCGATGATCGAGATTATCAATCAACCCGCGGGCCAGCACATCGGCCAGGGTCAAATCTTTTTCAACCGGACGATATTTTGCAAACAGGGCAAGCCTATCAGCCCGCGCGCGACCAAGATGATCACCCTGCGTCAGCGGTTCCGGGCGGAGGCCGCATCCTGATAAAACAAGCGCGATAGCCAACAGGCTAAACGCTTTGCTGCGCCGTAATAAGGGAAGGACCCCATTGACCATTTAAGTATTGCTTTCCCCAAGCACCAGATTGAATCTTGGAGAAAAAAGCAAGCAAAGTCAAACTATTCGCCCAACAAGCGGCGAACCTCTTGCTCAACTTGGCGCGACAGATACTGTTCACCGGCCAAGGACAGCTGTTCAGAAAAATCAGACAGATAGACAGCCCCGCCTTCTTGCGCTATTTCCAGACGCACGGGTACTTCTATTTGCCGGCCATCCATATCGATAATCACAATTACCGTCACATTACCTTGAACGTCTGCCGGCGGCGCCACGATCAGCACCTGGCGTTCATTATCAACCGTGATCCAGTACGGCACATCCCTGCCGTCGGCCATGCGCAGCGCGAAATTGTCAGCGGTCTGATCCGTATAAACATTCAGATTTATTTCCGTAAGCGCGCTGTTCTTCACCACATATTCTTCGCCTACCATAAGCGCAAGCGGCTGGCGATTAGTGGTAAAGTCAACAAACGGACGTTCTTCTTCAATAATCGCGCTGATATTCCAAGCCGAACTATGGTTTTCCTGCGCATTGAGCATGGTATTGACGGGTGCGATAAACGTGGTCTCTTCCAGCAAGGCCATCATTTCCGTGCTTGGCACGCCTGAAGACGGTCTGCCACCTAGATCGTTGGTGGGATCAGGCGGCGGGTCACCGGTGATATCTATCGTCATGCTATTGGCGGCAGGTGCTGCCGCCATCGCCGTATCAAACGCAGTAAACATAAAGCTGGTGTAGGCAGCGCCATAGCCATTTACTTCAGGTATGAAGACCAAGCCTGAGATATCGGCGGCCATAATCATCTGTCCTGCATTCACCGCAGCGCCATGCAGCATCAAGGCACCCTCCTGCGGCAGAGAGTCAATGCGGACCGCCTGCAGGCTGTCGCCCACGTCAATATCCGCGAAGCCAAAATCAGCTACGGTGAAGGTATAAGAAGTATGCACCTCAAAGCTGACCAAGCTGTCAGCCCCGGTGGGGGCGTCGTTCTGGGCGGTGACGTCGACGGTCAGCGTGTTGGGCGCCGCGTCATAGGCGCCGGCCTGGTCACGCACACTGAAGTTAAAGCTCGCATAGGCCGCACCATTCGCATTGACCGGCGGCGTATAGACCAGGTTGCCGATGTTGGCGGCGGTGATCACCTGGCCCATGGTCACATCGACGCCGGAGAGTTGCAGGGTACCGGTAGCCGGTAAGGTGTCGATACGGACCGCCGAGAGGCTGTCACCCACATCAATGTCGCTAAAGCCGAAGTTACCGGCCGCAAAGGTATGGCTGCCGTCCT
>JAIXUW010000163.1 GCA_027483355.1 Alphaproteobacteria bacterium | reverse complement strand
CTTTACAGCCCGAACCTCAAACTCAAGAGGAGTGCGCGGAGGAACAGCCGCCGCCGCCGCGGCTCCGCCGGCGCCCCCAGCCGCCGTGCCCCCGCCAGCCTTCCAACGCTCAATCGCCGCACGCAGGGCGAAATTCGGCTTCATACCACCCAGGGTCACGTGCGAATTGCTCAGCGGACTCCGCTGGCTGCGCCGGAGCCACTCAGTGATTGCTGAGCGGTCGTAGGTATGGCCGTCCTCCAGAATCACCGGGTCCTCCATCAGCACGAAGCCAATCGGGCAGAGAAACTCATCGGGAACGTCGAGGGAAGCCATGTTGACTGGGACTCGGGTATAGTGAGCTGCCCTGGCCACCGCCGCGGGTCAATTTTTCAGCGGAGCCCCGCCCGCCGCACGCCCGCCCCATGAAAATTGTAGTCCGACACCCCTGCGCTCGACCAACACCGTAAATGACCTACACATATCAGAAGAATGCCGCCGGTCAGTTCATGTGTCACATCTGCGGTGTTACAAAGAAACATCAAAGCACTATGCACTATCATTTCAAGCGACACGAAGCGGCTGCGGTCGTCCCCTCCGCAGCCCCTTTCCAGTGTCAGTTCTGCGGCAAAGACTTTCAGCATGCCCAGACCCTTTCGACCCACATCTCTGCCCGCCACGCCCGCGCCGCCGCCGCAGCTGCTGTTAGCAGCACCCGCGGCACAGCTTGCCCTCTCTGCCCCGCCATTGCTCCTAGCCCTACCGCTGCATGTGTCCACTTTGCCCGCAGTCACTGTCCCCTGGATGAAACTCTACAGCTCACTCCTATCTCCACAGGTGGTCTCGCCTTTGTGTGCAAGCCGTGTGGCAAATCGTGTGCAAGCCGGAATGCTTTCCTCTATCACGCGGCAACCAGTGGGTGTCTCGTGTTGGAGGAGGAGAGCGAACTAGCGAAGGCGTGGTCAAGCCTCCGTGCTCTTGATAAACGTCTGCGACACGACAATCGCCTTGTAGAGGTGGAATCCCAGTGCGGAGAATGCGACCATGAGTAGCATGTCATACGCCGGCCGCCCCGTCTTTTTGCCATTGTAGCCTATCCAGGCCAGCAAGGGTGCCACAATACTCACGTGAATGAGATTAATCCAGACAACTGGCGATTTGGCAATCAGGCGTGTAATCGTCTTGAATCCGTGGTAGAGGAAGACCAGCACGGCCATCCCCATGATGACATTATAGAGCCAGTCTGGCGTGGCCGCGCGATTGAAGCCTACGAACAGAAAGAGTGGGACAACGACCACGAGGTGAAACAGAATTACCAGCAAATACTTATCAACCATCCTTACTCCCTTCTGAGCCTACGGAGGATTTTTGGGAGTAAGCCGGCGGCGTGCTCGAGCGCACCCTCTATCCAGCCCTGTCGGAGAGAATAGGATTCGCCGCATAGATGTAGCCCTGGCATCTTTTCTGGAAAGGGTGTCCAAGCCTCCCGACTTATCTCTTCAGGCTCATAGGCACCGGGCAACCAGTAGCTTACACCATGTTTCCAGGCATGCGCTTTTACAAAGGTGGGTGCCGGTATCTGCGGTGTTACAAGCGCGCGAAGCTGTGCGAGAATCTCCTCTCCAACCCCGCGCTCTCCAATCGCCTTCAGCCGCCCCATCCAGTGCTCAGCATCCTGGGAATCAGTATACGACATCTGTATAGAACCAATTGCCGGATTTCCGGGAATCACATATCGTAACGGCCCTGGTGTCACGAGTCGGCCCTCCAGTGCCGGCGTTTTTTCATACCAGACACGTCCATCCGCGTCCTTCGGAAATGCTCCGTAGAAGCGCAGAAGTGGCCGCATCGTCAGATGCTGCCCCCCTTTCCAGCCCTCCAAACCTCTCACTTCCCGCAGCGCCTCAATAGGAATTGCGAGGACGAGTTCGCGACAGTGTAATTCTCTCTCTGGTCGTCCTGTTCCCTCGCGCGGCGGGCCCTCGCGGAATGAGCCGATGAGGCCGCCCCTGCCGCTACCGGCGCTCCGCACACCCACCAACTCCAGATGTGTTTGCACACGGCCTCCGCGTTGCTCTACTTCCTTCCGCATACCCTCCACAACAGCAGAAAGCCCCTCTTTACAGATTCCGTAGTCCGCATGCCGGCGCATCTCGTGCCGAAAGAGGTCGAGAGCTCGGTCGGCGCGCATTGTCTCCAGCTCGGCGCGATAGGGAAACCGGATGAGATAGGCATCTGTGCGCGCGGGTCCATGTACTTTCACGAGTAGCTGGCGCAGCGTGCTGCGGGCGAGAAGCTCCTTTGGAAGTCCTGCGAGTGTATCAATCATCGCAGGAATTGCCGGTTCAAACAGATTGGGCTCTAAAGGTGCGTTGTCCCCCGCTTTATAGTGTATGGTTCCGCCAATCGGAATGAATGTGAGTTTGTAGCGGTGAAGAAGCTCCATAAGGTGCGTATGGTGCTTCGAGATGCGACCGGCTCCCGCCTCCCATTGTAGATGTTCTCCACTCAGGTCGAGATGAAAGGTGCTCGCCCGACCACCAACCGTGGCATACTTTTCCGCGACGAGTATACGCAGCCTGCGATTGGCACGAAGCAGTTCCACTGCGGTGTAAAGCCCTGCTACTCCGGAGCCCACTATGATGACATCATACTGGTCTTCAGATTTAGACATAGTTTGTATGCCCCTTATTCTAAGCCCCTATTTGGTGCTAAAGTATCCACGCAGATTTGCATGATTGGCGGAAATCCAATAGGTGACGCCCAGCGCAGCCACCATGCTTACAATCTGTATCGCAGAGAGACTACCGCCACTGCGCCCCTTCATCTCTTAAGTCCGTAGGTTTGAAACTGCTCCCGTAGCCAGGCAATCACCTTTCCAGTCTCACTGCTCCCCAGCGTCGCCACCAGCTTCTTATCCGCAATGACACAGAAGGTTGGAATGGACCGCACATTGCAGAATCCTGCGGAGAAACTATTCACATCCACGTCACCCTTGAGCCAATTCGCCTCAGGCAAGCTCGCCTCAATGGCCGGTAGGTCAAGACGACGACAGGCGCCACACCAGTTCGCCGTGAAGTAAATCACAGTGAAGTGGGGCAGCACTACACCCGGGTCGGGCTCCTGACGACCGAGCAACTGCTCCAGTTCATTGTGGGAAATCAGATAGCGCATTCTACAGGTCACGCAGATGCCTCGTCGCGCCGAACGAGCGCATAGGAGATACCTGCGAGGGTTGTAATACCGAGGATGCTCAAGAAGATAGCGGCATTCGGGTCAAACTCCTCACCCCCGCCGAGCATCCGGATGGCGGAGCGAAAGGGCGCCGGGTCACCACCGGGTGCGGGACCGAGAAGACCATCCGCAATAGCCT
>JAIXUW010000064.1 GCA_027483355.1 Alphaproteobacteria bacterium | reverse complement strand
GCCGCCCGCAGCGCCGCATCAAGCGCCGCCATATCGGCCGCCACGCCCATATCCCGCAACGACGTCACCCCATGCTGCGCAATGCCGCAGGGTACAATCCCGTCAAAGGCGCTTAAATCCGGATCAACATTGACCGATACGCCATGATAGGCAATGCCGCGCCGCACCCGCACGCCCAGCGCTGCGATCTTCGCTTCACGCCCGTCTGCTTTGACGACCCAGATGCCCACGCGCCCTTCGCGCCGCTCACCGGCAACACCCAGCTGGGCCAGTGCTGCGATCAGCCAGCTTTCCAGGTCATGCACATAGCGGCGCAGGTCATTATCACGCTGGCGCAAATCACACAGCACATAGGCCACCCGCTGGCCAGGGCCATGCCAGGTGTATTGCCCACCACGCCCGGTCTGATAGACCGGCAGATCATGGCGCAACAAATCCTGCGGCTTGGCACTGGTGCCCGCGGTATAGAGGGCCGGGTGCTGCAACAGCCAGACCGCCTCGGGTGCGTCGCCGGCGAGGATTGCCGCCACACGATTCTCCATTGCCGCCACGGCCGCCGGGTAATCGACGGATGCGGCGCTTTGCCGCCATTCCGGCGTCGTGTTGTGGGCGGCTTTTATAACCGCAGCTGTCTCGAGTACGTCTTGCATAGGCTGACCATCGACCGCCGTCTGGCGGCTGTCAATAAAGAGGGGCCGAAACTGCCCCGGGCGGCGCTCTTGCTCCATCACTCCGCCCCGTCTAGCCTACCCCTTTTTAAAATTATGTAAATGATACAGCCCGAATCCCTTGCATCACCGCGCGCTGTTTGTTATTCACGGTGTCACCTCGAAATGATACCTGACTATTTCTACCCGAGTGCGGTCATGGCGGAATTGGTAGACGCGCAACGTTGAGGTCGTTGTGGGGCGACCCGTGGAAGTTCGAGTCTTCTTGACCGCACCATTTTTTCTAAAATCACGCAGCTGCCGCGTTAGCGCTTCCATTTACTGGTGCCGCTCCAGCGAAGCGCCAGGTCATCAATCGCATCGACGATTTCTTCCAACTCGCGGCCGCGCGGCGTCAGCGTATAGGTCACCTTCAACGGCACGGTCGCTTCTTGTTGGCGCTGCAAGACTTCCAGCTCTTCCAGCATGCGCAAGCGCTCGGTCAGCATCTTGGCCGAGATGCTGGGCATTTGTTTTTTGATCTCGCCAAAGCGCAAAGTACCGTGACCTGCCAGCAGCCACAGAATGTAGAGAGTCCAAGGCCCACTCAGAATGGCGATCAGCCCATGCACCGGACAGTCCATGTTGCTATAGGCACTGAGGTCAATCGTCTTGGCGCGCGCCATGGTTACTCCAGGGTAATTAGTTACTTTAAGATAACTGGTTGCTTTAGGTAACCACACTTCTATCCTTGCTGGCAAGCCGAAACTGTTTTCGGTCGCTGCAACAACCCAAAGGAACCACACCATGAAGCTTTATTACAGCCCCGCCTCCTGCGCCATGTCGGCCCATATCGCCCTTGAAGAAGCGGGCATCGCCCATCACCTGGAAAAGGTCGATCTCAAAACCAAAGTGACCGAAACCGGCCTTGATTATTACCGCATCCATACCCAAGGCTCCGTGCCGTTTTTGATTCTGCCCGACGGCGAAGGCCTCAGCGAAGCCGCCGTCATCTTGCAATACATCGCCGAGCAAAATCCGGCCACCGGCCTGTTGCCACCCGCTGGCAGCCGCGCGCGTCTGCGTGTGCAGGAATGGCTGAATTACATCGCAACCGAATTGCACAAGGCCCATGTGCCGCTGTTCAAGGCGGAATACCCCGATGCGGCCAAAGCACTCGCCCGCGCCGCCCTCACCCGTGCCTATGATCATGTTGCAGCCCAACTGGGCACGCGGCCCTATCTGGTGGGCGATCAATTCACCGTGGCCGATGCCTATCTGTTCACCGTTTTGAATTGGCACGCCTTCATTGATCTTGATCTGGCCCTGTGGCCAACGCTTGCCGCCTATCATGCCCGCATCAAGGCGCGCCCCGCCGTGCAAGCGGTCATGCAAAAAGAAGGCCTGCAAACCCGCGCGGCTTAAAGCCGTCGGCCCCCCATCAGAACCGCCCCCTGCTTTCTCGGCCGGGGGCGGTTTTGTTTTTGCCCGCGCTAGCGCCGCTTAGTTTATGAAATATTGTTCCTTTTTATTATTGTTTTTTAATGAGATAGCCACCTTTAGCCTTCCCTTTGCATCACCGCTGGCGCTATACTTTGGCGCAGAAACTGCCGATCAGATGACTTGTGAAGGATCCCCGTCATGGTGCTGAAAAAAGACCAATTCTATCAAGACGCGCTTGAATACCATATGAGCCCGAATGGTCCCGGCAAAATCACCATCACGCCCACCAAGGCGATGGTGACCCAGCGCGATCTGGCGCTCGCCTATTCACCCGGTGTCGCGGCCCCTTGCGAAGAAATCGCGGCCGATCCGAAAACCGCCGCCCTCTATACTGCGCGCGGCAATCTGGTGGCGGTCATCACCAACGGCACGGCCGTCCTGGGCCTGGGCGATATCGGCCCGCTGGCGGCGAAACCTGTGATGGAAGGCAAAGCGGTTCTCTTCAAAAAATTCGCTGGCATCGACGGCATTGATATCGAGATTGATGAAAAAGACCCCGACAAATTAGTCGAGATCATTGCCAGTCTCGAGCCCACCTTTGGCGCCATCAACCTCGAAGACATCAAAGCGCCTGAGTGTTTCGAGATTGAAAAGAAGCTCAAAGCACGGATGAACATCCCCGTGTTCCACGACGATCAGCACGGCACCGCCATCATCGTCGCCACCGCCTTTACCAACTGGCTGCGCCTGGTCGGGAAAAAGGCAAAAGATGTGAAAGTCGTCACCTCGGGCGCTGGCGCCTCTGCGCTTGCTTGCGTCAATCTGCTGGTGGCGCTGGGCCTGCCCAAGAAAAACCTCATCCTCACCGACCGCAACGGTGTTGTCTTCAAGGGCCGGAATGAGGCGATGGACCCGGAGAAAATTCAATTTGCCTCGGACACCAAGCACCGCACTTTACGTGACGCCATCAAAGGCGCCGATGTTTTCTTGGGCCTCTCCGGCCCCCGCGTCCTCGATCAGGACATGGTCCGCTCCATGGGCAAGGCGCCGCTGTTGATGACGCTCGCCAACCCCACGCCTGAAATCATGCCCGAAGAGGCACGCGCGGCGAAACCAGATGCCATCATCTGCACCGGCCGCTCGGATTACCCCAATCAAGTCAATAACGCGCTGTGCTTTCCCTTCATTTTCCGGGGCGCGCTTGATGTGGGTGCTACCACCATCAACGAAGAAATGAAAATCGCCTGCGTCAAGGCGCTGGCCGACCTCACCATGCAAGAAGCCACCGCCGAGGTCGCTGCCGTCTACGGCGATGTACCGCTGGCTTTTGGTCCCGAATACCTGATCCCCAAGCCCTTTGACACGCGTCTCATTTTGGAACTTCCCCCGGCTGTCGCCAAAGCCGCGATGGACAGTGGCGTCGCCACCCGGCCCATCGCCGATTTCGACGAATACCATCGCCAGCTGGAAAAATACGTTTATAAATCGGGCCAATTGATGCGCCCCATCTATGCGCGGGCTGAAAAGGACCCCCAGCGCATCGCCTTTGCCGAGGGCGAAGAAACCCGTGTCCTGCACGCAGCCCAAACTCTGGTCGATGACGGCATCGCCCGCCCCATTCTGATCGGCCGCGAAGAAGTCATTGCCGCCCGCATCAAAAAACTGGGGCTGCGCTTGAAAAAAAACCAGCACTTCGATCTGGTCAACCCACAAAGCGATCCACGCTTTAACGACTATTGGTCGACCTATCACGCCCTGATGGGCCGCAAGGGCATTACCCCCGCCATCGCCAAGCAGCGCATGCGCACGCGCAATTCCGTCATCGGCGCCATGATGGTGCATAAGGGCGATGCGGATGCGCTCATCTGCGGCACCATTGGCCGCTTTGAACGGCACTTTGATTACGTGACCGACCTCTTGGGCCTGGCCGAGGGGGCGCGCACCCTTGCCTCCCTCAATGTCATGATCATGGACAAGGGCACCTTCTTTATCTGCGACGCCTTCGTCAACCACAGCCCCACCGCCGAACAAATCGCCGAGATGACGCTGATGGCAGCCGAAGAGGTCAAACGTTTTGGTATCGAGCCCAAAATCGCCCTGCTGTCGAATTCCGACTTCGGCTCGATCGGCACACCTGATGCGCTTAAAATGCGCGAAGCCACCCGCCTCATCAAACAGCGCGCCCCCGGCCTGCAGGTCGAGGGGGAAATGACAGCCGCCGCCGCCCTTTCCGAAGAATACCGCCACCTGATGCTGCCCGAATCCGAGTTGAAAGGTCAGGCAAACTTACTTGTCATGCCCAATATTGAATCCGCCAACATCACCTTTCATATGCTCCGCGCACTGGGCGACGGCATCACGGTGGGCCCCTTGTTATTGGGTGCCGCCAAACCTGCGCACATCCTGATACCGTCGGTGACCGTGCGCGGCATCATCAATGCCGCCGCCTATGCCTGCGTTGCCGCACAAATGCACAAACAAAAACAGGCGGAGCAGAAAAAAGCTTCGCGCAAGACGCTGCGCACGCTGACACCGACCAAACCTAAACCCAAGGGCGGCAAAGCCGCCCGGGCACCGGGTGCGGCCAAGAAGAAGAAACGCTAAACGACGATGTGAAAGGGGCTTTTGCCCGTGGCCATGGACGACGAAGACCTTCGCCAGACCATCAGCGACGCCGCCCCCGAAACGGAGGCGACGGAAGAAGAAGCGCATCTGGGCTTGTCGGACGCTTTCATCCGCGAAGTGCAGGATTTACTCGATGAAGGCGCGCTCGACGCCATTCGCGCCCTCTGCGCCGATCTCGCCGCCACCGACATGGCGGAGTTGCTGACCAAAACCACCGCTGATACCCGCGAAGCCCTGGTCGAAGTATTGGGCGATCTTATCGAACCGGAAACTTTTTCGTACCTCGATTACGACATTCGCCACAATTTGTTTCAGGCGATGCCGGCGCCCCGCATCGCCACCATCGTTAATGCGCTCGATTCCGACGACGCCATTTCGCTGATTAACGACCTCGAAGACGACCGCCGCGGCGAGATTTTGCGCCATCTGTCGCGCCGCGTGCGTGCCGCTGTCGAAGAAGGCCTCAGTTTCGACGAAGATTCCGCCGGCCGCCTGATGCAGCGCGAATTCGTAGCGGTGCCGCAGTTCTGGACGATTGGCAAAACGGTTGATTACTTGCGGGCGGCCGCCGCCAACCTGCCCACCACCTTTCACGATTTGTATATCGTCGACCCCGCGCATCACTTCGCCGGTTCCATTCCGCTCAGCCGCGTGCTCTGCGCCCAGCGCTCGACCCGTGTCGATACGCTGATCGAAGAAGACCAGGTGACCATCCCCGTCACCATGGACCGCGAACAGGTGGCCCACCTCTTCCGCCGTAAAGATTTGCTCTCGGTGCCCGTCGTCGATGACGACGGCAAGCTGATCGGCATGATCACCGTCGATGACATCGTCGACGTTATCGACGAAGAAGCCGAAGAAGACATCATGCGCTTAGGTGGCGTATCCGACAGCGATATTTACCGCCCGGCGGTGGCGACCGCCCGTGCCCGTGCCTCGTGGCTCGGCATTAATCTGGTGACGGCCGTGCTCGCCTCGATGGTGATTGCGCAGTTCGAGGGCGCCATTGCCAAAATTGTGGCGCTGGCAACATTGATGCCGATTGTGGCCTCGATGGGGGGCAATGCCGGCACCCAGACGATGACGGTTGTCATTCGCGCCCTTGCCACCAAAGAGCTCTCAAGCTCCAACACCTGGCGCATGGTCGGCAAGGAATTTGCTGTGGGGTCAATGAACGGCGCCCTTTTCGCAGCACTAATGGGCAGCCTCGTCTGGTGGTGGTACGAAGACCCCTATCTCGGCGGCGTCATTGCAGCGGCCATGCTGGTCAATCTGATGGCGGCGGGCTTGTCGGGTATTCTCATCCCCCTCGGCCTGCAACGCGTCGGCTTTGATCCCGCGCCGTCGGCGGGTGTGTTTCTGACCACCGTCACCGATGTGGTCGGCTTTCTGGCCTTCCTGGGTTTGGCGGCGGCGTTGCTGCTTTAAGCGATGCGTGTCATTCTGAGCGCAAGCGAAGAACCTTGTAACGCAGCACAGACCCTCCGGCGTCACCCCAAGATGACCATCCCTTAAACTTTAAACCAATGGCGCTTTTTTCTGCACGAGCGGCGGTAAGACGGGCGCCACCGGTACCGGTGTAAACACGCGCTGCAGCCAGGGCATCTGCTGATACTCGGTGACGGCCCGGCGAAATTCTGCTTCGGCCGCCATGGTCCGACGTGTCACGGGCGACAGATTGGCCGCCAGCGTTTCGGCATCGGCCATCTGGTACTGCGCCGCAAAGGCTTTTTGTGTGTCGTAGACCGCCTTCAGACGAATTTCCAGCCAGGGCTGTGCCTGGTTGCGCCGCCGCAGATTTTCGACAATGGCTGGTTCGCTGTCGGCCGCTGCCGTCGTCTCCCAAATGGTGACCATCATCGGGTCGGCACCGACTTCTTCCAGGCGCAACAGATAGCGCCGCCCATCGCGGGCGGCGACGTCAAAGGCGGTTTTTACCTGCGCCGCGCTCAGGGTAAACATATCAAGCATCGCCATAGCTTGTTGTCCTTCTGCCGCTTAATGGCCGCGTGGTCGGCGCGGCGTCAGCGGACGCGGCGTTTCGCGCTCGCGCAAATGCTGCAGCAACTCGGCCCGCTGGTCGTCATTGCAGATCACACCACGCTGCCGCTTTAAAGCCTGGCAGACCTGGTCCACCTGCACTTCTGGACTTGTGCGCACCAAAGGACGTGGATCCTGGCGCGGATCATTGGCGGCAGCCGCACCCGCCGTGAGCAGGACGGCGGTGGCCGTGACGCTTGCAAAAACCCCCCGCATCACGCCACCTGCAGACGTTGGCGGGGCGTGGCCGGTACGGGCATTCTTGGCACCGCGCGCGGGATATTGGGGAAGATACGGTCGAGTTCGCGGTTAATCTCCGCACTGCGCGCCGCGTTTTCAGCGGGGGTCGCGGGCGCGGGGCTTTCGCTTAAGCGCTGATTCAGGGCGCGTAAGGCGTCGCGCTGTTCCAGCGTGCAGATTTGCCCCACTCTTTCTTGGATAGCAGCGCAAAGCTGGTAACCATCCACATCAAAGCGGTCGCGCGGCGGCAGCGGCATGGGCGGGTCATTGGGCGCAAAAATCTGCCGCAACCCTTCGAACAGATCATACATACGACGCATCAGCTGATAACTATCGGTGGGCGCGGGACGGGCGGCGATTTCGGTCAGATGCGCAAGCGCACGGCGGCGCTGCTCATTGGTGCAAGGTGCGGGGTTGACTGGATCCGCAGCCATTTTGCTGCACACTGCCTCAACCACTTCGGCGGGGGTGGGCTCAGCCTCGGTCGTCTGGGCAAAGGCGGCAGGCCCAAAGGCAAGCGCGGCGGCGGCAGTCAGTGGGGCAAAAAATCTTTTCATCGGGGTGGTATCCTTTTCGGTGTGGGTGGTAATCGGTTAACGGCGTGGCGCGGGCGGGGGGAGAAGATCGGTATCATTCAGGCGACCCGCCGTATAAACGCGGCGCAAACGCTGGCGCAGAGCGGCGGCCTCGGCCGGCGTGCAGGCGTCACCGCCTTCGCGCAAGCGCTGCGCGCAAAGGCCATGTGTGCCGGCCACGGCCAGGCGCAGGTCAAAGAAATCTGTATCATTATCGGGGACGACCGCCAAAATCTCCGCCTTCGGCACGCTGTAGAACAACAGCGAGCGCGGCACGTTACCCGCGGCCGCGGCCGCGACGGCCTGATCAAACAAATGCCGCACGCGGGCACGGTCGAGATCGTTACGGCACAGCTGCCCACTGCGATCCTGGTCGCGATAGGCGCAATAGGCGTCGGTCAGCAGCCGGGGCATCGCCTGCAGGTCTTGTTCAAATGACGCAGGCTCATCAGCAGCGGCAGGCAAGGCACCCATAACCGCGCAGACGGCGACCATTGAGGTAACAAATTTTCTCATGGGCGCCTCCTTTCTTTTAAATAGATGGTACTGGCGTAGCGGTTGATGCACGCAGCGCCGGCAAGGTTGGAAAAATCTGTTCAAGCCCCGCCCGGATGGCGGCTTGGTGCGCCGCGCGCGCGGCGGCATCGGTTGCGGCGGGCGCGGGTGGCAGACTTGCAAAAAATGCGGTGACATCGCGACGCTGTTGTGGCGTACAGACAATATTAAATCGGATGCGATAAGTGGCACACATGTCATAGACGGTGGCTGCTGCCAGGGGCAGACCCACGGTGTGGCGCGCATCCGCCACACCATCAGCCTCGAATTGCCTTTCCGCGTCACGGTTTTCCGGCATCGGTGCGTAAAGACGCGCAGTTAAAAGCGTCAAGAGCGCTTTGCGCTCTGCATCACCGCAGGATACAGCCAGCGCGGCCGCCCGGGCGCAAAGTACCTCGACATCCGCCGCCGGGATTTCTTTTATCGCCGCGCTGAGACCCAAAATATGATAGATCCGCGCCACCACGGCCCGCGACTGGGCTTGTTCCTGTGCGGCATCCGCCAGACGCGGGCGCTGTTTTTCCGCCGCCAGCAGGGCCAAAATCTCGACACGTTGTTCGTTCTCGCAGCTGAGGTCATAGTCGGTCGCCAGCGCGCAATAACCATGCAGCGCATAGACCAGGGGCGCCTGACCCGGCGCCCAGCCCAAAATTTGCTCGGGTGTCAGCCCCAGCACTTCGGCTACTTCGCTGATTTGGGTGATCATATTTTTCACCCAGAGGGAGGCATCGTCGCCAGAGGATTCGGTGGCTGCAAAAATCGCGGCAATCTGGGCTAGTTCGGCGGCACTGCAGACGCGAAGATAAGCTTTGGCAACGGCCGCGCATTCTTCCTGAGCTTCGGCCATGCCGGGTTCGCCCGCAGGCTCCTGCGCAGCGGCGGCTTCAGCTATCACCGCGGGGGCAAAGGCAAGCGACGCGGCGGCCGCCAGAGGCGCAAAAAATCTTTTCATGTTATGCGTCCTTCTGAGACATCGGTTTGGCGACGATAACCGCAACACGGGCCGTACCTTCAGGGGCGGGATCAAGATGGGCGACCGCGCGGGCGAAATCAGCGGTAAGATTTTTCAGCACAGATGGGTTGAGACACCAGCGCGGGGCCGTCGCATCGCGCAAATGATAGAGGGCGACCATCTCGCCCCGACGGTCATGGGGGGATTGCGGCAGCACTTCCCAGTCGGTCACCCGCAACAACGCATAAGGCGGCACTGCGCCGCGGTCAACCAGCAACAACGCGTGACTAAAACCCGCCTGCAGCGCACGGGCAAAGGCCGCCTGCAGCGTGAGCGGTTGATCGGTCATGCCGAGCGTGCCTCGGGCTTCGCGCTAAACAAGCGTTTGAGCAAAGGCTGTTCCGCCCAGCGCCGGGCAGCATCGCGTTCGGCAATCGCCGCATCACGCGTTTCGTAATAGACGCGCAAATCATGACGGGTTTTTTCCGGCAGGTGGCTCATCTGCAGCGCCAGGCCATCGTTTTTTTGCTCTTCCCACGGCTGGGTCAGATCATAGATCTGCGCAATCGCGCTCTGCCCGCCGGGGGCCATGCGGTCGACCCGGCGCAAGAGCGGCACAATTTCATCGGCGGTTTCCACCGCGCGGGCATAAGGGGCTGGGCCGTCGGCGGCACCGGGCTTTTCGTGAATGACGATCAGATAGCGATAACCCCCTTCGGCCGAGGCCACAAAGACGGGGGCAAAATCAAGCGAAGGGTCACAGACACGCGACATATGAAAGGCTCCAACAGAACAGCGAAAAAGGGTTTGGCGATGAAGTCCCGGCAGATTAGAGCCATGTCTACGTTATGTCAAGCATAATGTATGTAATGGATTGAATATATTGCATATTTTATTGCGGCCGCGCCCCCCTCTCGCCCCGCTCCGCCGCGATTCTCCGCCCCCACCCCGCTGGCGGCCCCAGCCCATCTGCGCTAGGTTAAAGACCCGCCCGCTCTTTCCAGGAGAAAGCCCTATGTCGCAGCCGCACGCCGCCCCCGTCGAATCCTACACCGCCCCGGCGCTGGATTACCCGTCGTTGCGCTTTGCGCTCGGCGACAATGCCGAATTGATCCGCGACACGGTGCGCAAATTCGCGCAAAGCCAGGTAGCGCCCATCGCCGCCGAAGTTGACCGCAGCAACGCCTTCCCCAACCACCTCTGGGCAGAAATGGGGGCGCTGGGTTTGCTGGGTATCACCGTGCCGGAAGAATTCGGCGGATCCGGTCTTGGCTATATCGAACATATTATTGCGATGGAGGAAATCTCCCGCGCCTCTGCCTCGATTGGGCTGTCGTACGGCGCGTGCTCAAACCTCTGTATCAATCAAATCAATCTGAACGGCTCGGCCGCGCAAAAGAAAAAATATCTGCCTGACCTTTGCGCCGGTAAAACCATCGGCGCCCTCGCCATGAGCGAGACCGGGTCCGGGTCCGATGTCGTCTCGATGAAACTGCGCGCCGAGAAAAAAGGCGACACTTACGTGCTGAACGGCACCAAGATGTGGATCACCAATGGCCCCGATGCCCATGTGCTGGTCGTCTATGCGAAAACCGACGTCAATGCCGGATCGAAAGGCATTACCGCTTTTATCATCGAACGCGGTATGGCCGGTTTTACCACCGCGCAAAAACTCGACAAGCTGGGCATGCGCGGGTCGAATACCTGCGAACTCGTTTTCACCGATTGCGTCGTGCCCGCCGAAAACATTTTGGGCAGCGAAGGGCGCGGCGTGCAGGTCTTGATGTCGGGCCTTGATTACGAGCGCGCCGTGCTGGCCGCCGGTCCCCTGGGCATTATGCAGGCCTGCATGGATGTGGTCCTGCCCTACGTGCATGAACGCCAGCAATTTGGCCAGCCGATTGGCGAATTTCAACTCATCCAGGGCAAAATCGCCGATATGTATGTGGCACTTAATACGGCACGGGCCTATGTCTATGCGGTGGGCCAGGCCTGCGACCGCGGCGAGGTCACGCGCAAAGATGCGGCCGGCGCCATTCTCTATGCCGCCGAAAAAGCCACCTGGATGGCGCTGGAGGCGATCCAAACCCTCGGCGGTAACGGTTATATCAACGATTATCCGACCGGCCGCCTGTTGCGCGATGCCAAGCTGTATGAAATCGGCGCCGGCACGTCAGAGATCCGCCGCATGCTGATCGGCCGCGAGCTGTTTAAAGAAACGGCTTAAAGGCCAAAAAACCAGCGGCGCTGCCGTGACGCGGCCGCGTTTGCCAAATGGCGCTGGGCAAAGGCCGCACCCTGGCGCAGCCCCGCCGCATCCACACTATGGCCCAGGTTATAGCTGGCGGTTTCCACCTTGAAACCCTCACCCCGGAAAGCCTGCGCGGCCTCCGCCAGATGGCGGTACGGCACCACGTTATCCTGCCGCCCATGCCCGGCAAAAATCGGCATCCGCACCAGACGGTCGTGCCGCAAGCCTGCGGGGTCGGCCAGCATACCGTTATAGGCGACGACCGCAGAACAAGGCCGCCCGCGCCGGGGCGCGGCGTGCAGCGCCATCATGGCACCCTGCGATATCCCCGCCATCACCAAGTGGCGATCCTTCAGGTTATACTGCGCCAGTTTCGTATCGATAAAATGGTTCAAGACGGGGGCGGTTCCGCGTATTTCCACCGCCCGCTGTGCCGCATCAGGGTCAAGGGCGCGGGTGGCAAACCATTGGCGCGACTGCGGGTCGGTGTTATCGCGACATTGCTGGGGCGCATCCGGCAAAACGAAAACGGCGTTGGGCAGCACAGCAGCCCAGGCATCGGCCCACCAGCGCAACGATTGACCATTGGCACCAAAACCATGCAACAGCACCACCATACTGGTGGGGGCAGCACCCGTCTTGGGCAAGATATCGAGACTGTGCAGCGGTGGATAAACCGGGCTTGGTTGCGGCGTGTCGGCACCCAAGGCAAAACTTGTCGCCAATAGACCGCCCATAAATTGACGGCGGCTCAAGAGCGGAGTGGCGCGTTCTTGCAAGGCTCAGCCCCCAGCGTTCAAAAGTTTACAAGACAGGCGGGCGCCTGGGTTTTGTTGGGTGGCTGAAACATCGGCGGGGACCCTTAAAGAAAAAAATACTACAGTACCTTTCCAGACCCCATCTATTCTGTCAAATATAAATCGATTCATTATTGATTTATATTGCTTTTTAGGGCGCGCATCTCAGCCGCCACACCTGTCACGCAGGGCAAGTCTGGTATGACGCCAAGCAAAGCGCATAAGGATCGATCTCGGTAATATCAGGGCTGTGACACCCGTGCCACCGGCTGTTCCACCGCCAGCAAGCCTTCCACCTTGGCCACGATGTCGGCCGCGGTGAGGCCCGCTTCGGCATATTGTTTGGCCGGGGTGTCGTGGTCGATGTAGCGATCAGGGAAAACCATGGAGCGCAGTTTGACATTCCCCGCATCCAGCGCCCCCGCTTCCAGCAAAAACTGCTGCACCAGCGACCCAAAGCCGCCAACCGAGCCTTCTTCGATAGTGATCAGGATGTCATGGCGAGCGGCCAGACCCGCGACCAAATCCCCATCCAGCGGTTTGGCAAAACGCGCATCCGCCACCGTGACGCTGATGCCCCGCGCCGCCAGTAGATCTGCCGCACTCAGACATTCCGCCAGACGCGTGCCGTAAGACAGCAGCGCCACCGTTTTACCCTCGCGCAGGATACGGCCCCGACCAATCGGCAAAACCGCGCCGCGTGGCTTCAATTCATGGCCCACCCCTTCACCGCGCGGATAGCGCAGCGCAATGGGACCGTCGTTATAGGCAATCATGGTAGTGACCATATCTTGCAATTCTACTTCATCGGCCGCCGCCATCAGCGTCATGTTGGGCAGACACCCCAAATAGGCGACATCGAACGACCCCGCGTGCGTCGCCCCATCGGCCCCCACCAGACCGGCCCGGTCCAAGGCAAAGCGCACCGGCAGATTTTGCAGCGCCACGTCAT
Source organism: Alphaproteobacteria bacterium (assembly GCA_027483355.1). GTDB lineage: Bacteria > Pseudomonadota > Alphaproteobacteria > Micavibrionales > UBA2020 > JAEXMB01. The sequence continues at coordinate 490 of JAIXUW010000064.1, read as the reverse complement.
GCATCACCTGATCATAGGCGCGTTGCAGAAAGGTCGAATAAATAGCGACGACGGGTTTGTAGCCTTCTGTCGCGAGACCTGCGGCAAAGGTCACCGCGTGCTGCTCGGCAATGCCGACATCAAAGCAGCGTGCCGGAAAGGCACCCGCAAAAAGGTCAAGCCCGGTACCGCTCGGCATGGCGGCCGTGACGGCCACCACTTTGTCGTCGTGCTGTGCCTCGGTGATCAGGCTTTGCGCGAAAACGCGTGTATAGCTGGGCACATTGCCGCCCGCTTTTTTCTGCGCACCCGTTGCCACGTCAAACACGGTGACACCGTGCATTTTATCGGCAGCAGCCTCGGCCGGGGCATAGCCATGGCCCTTGCGGGTCACCACGTGCAGCAAAATCGGCCCCTGATGTTTTGAATCACGAATGTTTTCCAAGACCGGCAGCAAGTGGTCGAGGTTATGCCCATCGACCGGGCCGATGTAATAAAAACCCAGCTCTTC
>JAIXUW010000055.1 GCA_027483355.1 Alphaproteobacteria bacterium | reverse complement strand
GCCTGCATGACTTTCAGCCCATGTTCATCCGTGCCGGTCAGAAATTTGACATCGTATCCATCCAGACGTTTGAAACGGGCCAAAGCATCACAGGCAATCGTCGTATAGGCATGGCCAATATGTGGCTTGTCATTGACGTAGTAGATGGGCGTTGTCACGTAGAAACTCGGTTTCGTCATAGCTCTTTGTTGTCCTTACACTTAAACGGCGATCGCCTGATAGTCTGGGTTTTGCAGCAGCATAAAGGCGCTGATCACCGCCTGGCGTTTATCAAGATTGAAGTTATTGACAGCCGAGAACAGCTGGCGGATCCGCTCGCCCGTGGCCAAAAAATGCCCGGGCGGCATTTCGGCCTGCCACTGGCTAAAGACAGCACTGTCGCCTGGTAGAATATCTGCGGGGGATTGCTGGCGCGCCTCCGCCCGGGCGATGTGATCGCACCAACCCGCCATAATTTCCTCGATCAGTGCCCAGGCTTCGTCGGTCGTCCCCCGGCCCAGTTTTTCGGCCAATTCATGCACCCGCAGCATATCGAGCTTGGGTAAATCCTGGGCCACCGCCAGTAACGCTTTGTAAATATCGGGGCCGCCGCTTTGATGAAAAGAAAGCGCCCGACCAATACTGCCGTTACCGATACGCAGCAAGATTGCCTTTTCCTGCACCGACAGACCCGGAATAGCCTCTTGCAGCATGGTTTGCATGGTTGTATCAGCAAGCGGATTGAGCGCAATCATCCGGCAGCGCGAGCGAATGGTCGGCAATAAAAAACCGGGGTGTGATGTCGTCATGATCAGAACGACTTTTGCCGGCGGTTCTTCAAGAATTTTTAACAGCGCGTTTTGCCCATGCGGATTGAGGTCCTCGCCGCCATCAATGATGACCACGCGCCAGCCACCTTCGGCCGCCGTTTTGCGCAAAAACCCAGCCACAGAGCGCGCACTTTCGACGGCAATTTCTTTTTTGAATTTACCCTTTTTCTCGTCAAAAACGCGCTCGACCACCAGCAGATCGGCGTGGCCGCCAGACGCCACCCGGTGAAACACCTCGCTTTGCGGAGGGATAAACAGACTGGTTGCAGGTGCTGCGTCACCGAACAATCCCCCAGCATCTTCCTTTTGCGACAAGATAAAACGGGCCAGTCGGTAAGCGAGCGTTGCTTTACCGACGCCAGCAGGGCCAGAGATGACAATCGCGTGCGGCATACGCCCTGCGTTAAAATCGGCCAGCAATTGCGCCTCGGCTGCCGCGTGATCGTGCAGGTCGGGGTTATTGCGGGGGGTAATGATGACTTCTTCTGGCGCGATTTCAGCCGCCTTACCCTTGGGGGCCGCCGCCGTATCGGCCAGGGTATCCAGGTCGTCATCATCAAAATCGGCGAAAAGACCACTCATGCGGTGACCTGCTCAATCGACGCGACAGCAACACCAAAACGTTTGTCGATTTCGGCCGCCACCAACTGTTCAACCGCATCAATCGGCAAAGAGGCATCAATCAGGACGCAGCGTTGCGGCTCGGCTTTGGCAATGGCCAAAAAGCCCTCGCGCAGGCGCTGCTGAAAAGAAACCCCCATCAGCTCATAGCGATCTTCGGTGCCCTCTTCGGTATCCGCCCGGGCGGCTTTTTGTTTACCCGAACGCGCCAAGCCGACCTCTGGGTCGATATCAAAAATAAAGGTAAGATCCGGCACGCGGCTACCCGCCACCAAACGATAGAGCTGTTCGATAACGGCGCCGTCCAAGCCCATACCGTATCCCTGAAAAGCCCGAGTGGAATCGGCAAAACGGTCGGACACCACCCATTCGCCCCGGGCAAGCGCTGGTTCAATCAGGCTGACCAGATGTTCCCGCCGGGCTGCGAACAGCAGTAAGGCCTCGGACAGCGGATCAAAACTGCCGCTGTCCCGTTGCAGGAGCAAATGACGAATGCGCTCGGCCTGGCGGGTACCGCCGGGTTCACGGGTTGGCACAGTCACAATACCGGCGCGGGTCAAGCGATCTACCAGACGGCGCACCTGCGTGCTTTTACCTGTACCATCGCCGCCTTCAAAAGTGATGAAGACGCCAGGCCGCAAAAGCTGCGCTGCGGGAATGCTATCGGGCATAGCTATCCTTACTCGCCCGCGGTTGCGGGTACCGTCGTGGCAGGTGTTTCTTCTACCGTGTTATCATTGGCTGGCGCATCGGTAGACACGACTTCGTCGCTCACCGCTTGCTCCACAGGCACAAAAGCACTGTCCGCTGGGGGCGCTACGGGTGCTGCGGCTCGGGTATCAACCGCTTCGGTCAGAGGTGTTTCATCCGCTGCCGTATCGGGGCCGCGGCCCAGCAGGTTCGCCAGACGCGCACTGATGCGACCAAAGAAACCTTCACGCGCTACGCTGTCATCCGCCAGCAGGCCAATCTCCTGACGTGGCTGTCCGGGTACCTCGATCACCACGGTGCCGAGACGGTCACCTTTGGCCACCGGTGCATGAACAGGCGCTTCGGTGACAACGCTAATGCCGACCTGGCCGCCGCCAATACGTGGCAGCAAGGCTTTGACGTCCGCATCAGCCACGGCCGCCACATCGGTCGCCACCCCCAACCAAACCGGAACGCGGGCGACTTGCTGGTTTTTGGCAAAAACCGTCTTCAGTTCAAAGTTGCGGAAGGCCCATTCCATGATGCGGATGCTTTCATCGGCGCGGTTCTGGATGCTGTCGATACCGTTGACCACCATGATGATGCGGCGACCATCGCGAATGGCCGAGCCAATCAGACCATAACCCGCCTCTTCGGTATGGCCGGTTTTCAGGCCATCGGCACCCGCCAAACGACCCAGCAAGGGATCGCGGTTTTGCTGAGTAATGTTATTATAGGTAAATTCTCTTTCGGCAAAATAGCCGTAGTACTGCGGGAAGTCGGTCACGATACGATACGCCAGAATGGCCAAATCATGCGAAGTGGAGTAATGCTCTGGATCGGGCCAGCCACTGGCGTTTTTGAAGTTCGATCCTTTCATGCCCAGCTCTTGCGCGCGCGTGGTCATGAGAGCCGCGAACTCTTCCTCGGTACCGCCCAGCCCTTCGGCCAACGCCACAGCGGCGTCATTACCCGACTGAATGGCAACGCCACGGACCAGGTCTTCGACGGTCACTTGCGTGCCAACCTGAATAAACATTTTAGAGCCTTCCATACGCCAGGCTTTCTCGCTGACGGTGAAGGTGTCTTGCAAACTGATTTTGCCGTCGCGGAGCGCCTCAAAAACCATGTAAAGGGTCATGACCTTGCTCATCGAGGCCGTGGGCATACGGGTTGCGGAATTTTTATCAAGCAAAACGGTACCCGTGGCCGCATCGACCACCACCGCCTCGCGGGCAATCGTCTCGAAGGCGGCGTCGTTGGCACTGGGTGAGGTCGCAGTTGAGATCACCCGGGTAACGCTTTCAGGCGCCGGGTCACCGGCCGGAATAAACCCCAGCGCCAGGCACAACAGCCCCGCCAAGAGCAACACACCAATCACCGGGATAATCTTATTCATGTCAGTTCCTTTTTTTGGTTTTTAAATGGATTTTGATAACGCGCCTATTTTTACGGTTGGCCAATCACACGGCCAGCCGTGGCGCCACTGGTCGCCATACGCGCCAATACGGCATCGGCTTCGATCAAATCGGCGAGCGGGCCAAGCTTGACGCGAAACAGGCGACGGCCGTTAACCGCCACCTCCTCGATCTGGGTAGGGGCAATATGCGAGAGGCTCTGGCTCATACGCTCGGCGTTGTCGCGCACACTGAAAGCCCCCGCCTGGACAAACAACCCGGTTGGCACGACCGGTTCGGTTTGCACCACCGCATCCGGCATAAAGCGGCCTTGCTCATCGACATGGCCGCTGAATTCGGGTTGCTTAGCCGTCGTCGCCAATTGACGGCGGTTGACCTCAGACGGTGGCACATAGGCAGGTGCATGTGCGGATTGACGGTTAATTTCCTCGACCGTAATGGTGGGGCGGCGCAGGCTCTCCGGCAGCATCGGGTCTTGAGAGGGGTTGCCAAAGCGCGGACCCGGTGCCTGACCGTTCATGTTGCTGGCGTCAAAGCTGGCTTGTTGCAAGCGCGGCATATTTTCGATGGGTGGCGGTACTTGGCTGTCGGGGATACGATTGAGATCCGCCAACGTGATACGTGATGTATCCATACCACTTTGGGCGGCGGCAGCGATCTTGCGGCTTTCTTTTTCCAGCACTTCGATGCGCACCCGCGCTGTGCCGTTATTGATGAAGCCCAGCAATTCGGCGGCGCGTTTCGACACATCGATGACGCGACCTTTTTTAAACGGCCCACGGTCGTTGATGCGCACCACAATAGATCGGCCGTTTTCCAGGTTGGTGACCCGCACCAGCGACGGCATCTGCAAGGTGCGGTGGGCGGCGGTCAATTCGTTCTGATCATAATTTTCACCATTGGCGGTGCGCTTGCCATGAAAATTAGGCCCATACCACGAGGCAACACCCGTTTCAGTTTTGCTGAAATCTTCGCTGGGGTAATACCAGTCATTGCCAACCTGGTAAGGCTTGCCGACTTTGTAGCTACCGCTGCCACCCTGTTCACCCGGCCAGGGCACTTTTTTGGCGTAATGCGAAGCAAGATTGGTTTCAGCGCAGCCCGCCAAAGCCAAGACCAGGACAGCCGCCATCAGGGTGGTGCCGCAGTGGCCAAGGGACGCAACAGAAATTCTAAACAGCGACATCGTGCGACCTCTGATCAGGGTGCGGGGTGCAATGGAAAAACCGCCTACAGATTAGCTAATTCGTGCACCTGAATCCAGCCCATCAATGCTGAAAATAAAGGTGTTATCAGTTATTAAAGTCGGCCGGTGTGGTGACCGTTGCGGGTACGGCTGTCACCGGCGCGGGCGAAGACGCTTTTGCCTTGGGTTTGGCAACAGAAACGCTTTTACCCGAACGAATATGGTCCGACAACAAACCGACCGAGGTGGCGAAATACGTCGATTTATTCCATTTCATAATGACCTTATAGTTGTCATATACTAAAAAGCTGCGGCCACTCGGTCCATCTGGCTGCACCAGTGAGGCTTTCAACACGGCATCATCAGCAACGGGCTGTCCCGCCAAACCGCGAATATTCTGACCGCGCCAAAAGCTGAGCGGGTATTCTTTATCAAGGCCCACCAGGTCGCGTGAAATGTTTTTGGGTGTTTGTACTTCATGGCCCCAGGACTGCCCCCGCTTCCAGCCGCTCTCGGCCAGGTAATTAGCGGCGGAGGCAAAAACATCGGCCTGAGTAGCCCAGATGTCGCGCCGGCCGTCGCCGTCATGATCCACCGCATAGCGCATAAAACTCGACGGCATGAATTGGCACTGCCCCATGGCACCCGCCCACGAGCCCTTGAAGTCGGCAAGATCAATATGCTTACCGTCGACGATTTGCAGCGCCTTGATCAACTCAGCGCGGAAAAAATCCGCACGCCTACCGTCATAGGCCAGTGTCGCCAGTGCATTGATGATGTTATAGCCGCCGGTAATAGCGCCATAGCTGGTCTCGACACCCCAGAGCGCCACAATGGTCGCCGGATCGACGCCGTATTTATCACCGATTTCTGTGAGCAGTTGTTTGTTGTTTAAATAGCGGGTGCGGCCCTTGTCGCGGCGATCAGCGCTGACCACGCTTTCGACATATTGGGCAAAGGTGCGCGTCTTCTCGGGCTGTTTGCGATCAAGCTCGATGATACGCGGAATGGGTTGCAGGCTATCGGTCAGGGCCGCATCAACCGTTTGCTGCGAGACGCCCTGCGCTACCGCATCGCGACGCAACTGCTGCAGCCAGCTGGCAAAATCTTTGGCCGTGGCGGGCATTGGCCACATGGCCAATGCCAGTACCACAACGGCCGCCATCCCATTCATCCGCTTGATTTTCATTTTATTCCCCTGGCCTAGACTGGCCGAAAAAAAGCATTAACCCCTTCACATAGTTAAATTAAGTGACAAAAATAGCAAGCATCAAAGCAATCTTTATTGCCGCCGCCCATCCGGCGCGATATAAGAGAGCCAAGCTGGATGGGTGGCCGAGTGGTTTATGGCTCTAGTCTTGAAAACTAGCGTAGGTGTAAGCTTACCGTGAGTTCGAATCTCACCCCATCCGCCCTTTTACCATCTAGTCTCGCTAATAGTTACCAATCGGGAAGAATCTCCCGAGATGCTGACGCTACCATTAACTTATACTTATTTAGCTTTATGAGGAAATAATGGCCTTAAATGAGAATTTATGTTGGGAAATAATTAGATCTCTTAAAGGCAGGGCCGCTTATTTCAAAAGCTCCGGCGAAATTAAGGCTCCTCGATTAGAAAATGCGATACCTCTTCACGATCTTGAATCTCATCTGGCACTTAAATATAGAAAAAATCAAATTGAAGATTGTTTGTATTTTCTTGAAAAGAGGCGCTATCTTATAAAACATGGATTTATGGGGTTTACACTAGTTGTCCTGCAGCTTTCAGCGCAGGCACTGAAAGCTTTAGAAAACGGCTCTTTTTCTCCTGAAGAGCAAAAAGTATTTAAGGAAGCGCTATTTGATCTTAAGTCCCCTGGAATATGGGGGATGAAATTCAATTTAGGCGAAGCCCTACAACGAATAAAGAAAAAAATTCAAGACTTTAAACCCCGAGACTAGTTGTCAATTGACTACACACACCGCCACCCTCATTTTCAGCATAACTCATAACAAATCGGCATTAGACGCCAGAGCCTTTCTCCGCGATCTTGAGCTTCAAGCACAAAGGAGAAAACACCATGCAACAGAAAACCATCGTCTTTGATTTTGGCGGCGTTATTTTTACAACCGTTACCGAAGCCTTTTACCGCGACCGTTTCCAACGTCAGGGCCGCAGCGCTGCAGAACTCGACTACTTCCTCACCCATGTTTTCAGCGCCGAGGATCGTTCGCATTCCAATGGTGGTAATATTCAGGATCTCATCGACCGAAAAATACTCATCCATCCCGAATGGGCCGACGAGATCCGCGCCTATGGCGTGCGCGGCGATTTCATCAAAACCATCGGCGCTATCATCCCTGGCATGACAGAGACAATCGCCGAGCTGACGGCGGCAGGGCACCGGGTGGTGGGTCTTACCAATTGGCACGGCGATACTTACGATGTATTGGCCGCGGCCTACCCCTCTATCTTGGATCATTTCAATCAGGTGGTGGTCTCGGGTAAAATAGGTCTGCGCAAACCTGACCCGGAAATTTTTCGTCATGCCCAGGCTGCCTATGGCAGCCCCGATCCCAAAACCGTTTATTATTTCGATGACAAACCCGCCAATACGGACAGCGCCCGTAAAACCGTGGGTTGGCAAAGCTTTCCTTTCACCGGACCCGAAACGGTCAGACGTGCCCTTGCCCTGCCGCCGCGCCGCGTTTAGAATTGAACCATGGATATTGAAAGCCTGACCGATTTTATCAATCTTGCGAAATACAAGTCGTTTTCAAAAGCGGCAGCGGCTCGCCATGTCACTCAACCCGCCTTTTCGCGCCGCATCCGTGCCTTAGAAACCAGCCTGACGACCGACCTCATCGATAGGCAGAGCCGGAATTTTCAATTAACCCCTGCCGGGGAGCGTTTTCTTGTCCACGCTCTCAGCATCGTTGATGCCACCCAGCGTGCGGTCAGTGACACCCAAAGCATGGTGACGCGGCTGCACCAACCTATTTATATTTCGGCACCCTCCTATCTATCGAAAACTTTTTTCCCCGCTTGGTATAAAAAGATGCAGTCAGCCATCCCTGGTCTTGCCATACGGCTCACCAACCGCAACGGTTCAGCGGCGGTGGACGACCTTCAAAAAGGGCTGGCGGATTTTGCCCTGGTGATGATTGTAGATGGCGTTCCTGTCTGCTACACCGATGATGCTCTGCAAAAATACCGGGTCGGCTCTGATAGCGTTATGGCCGTGCGCGCCCGCCACGCCATAGATGCCACTGGGCTGCTCATGCACGAGGGATCCTACATGAATGCCTGCGCCGACGCGGTACTCGGCAAAAAGTTCAAAAGCAATAATACCGTCTTTGAAAGCTCATCCACCGGACTTCTCAAGGAAATGACGCTGGCGGGTTTCGGTATCTCGGTCCTGCCAACCAGTCTCGTTGAAGATGATTTATCGCAAGGATATCTAATACCGGTCGAGGGCACCAAAAAAGCCAAAGCTGATATTTTTCTAGTACGCATGGCGAAACCAGGCGGTAAGAAAGCCGAAAAACTCTGGAGCCTTAACCGCCCATGAAAATTCTGCTAACCGGTGGTTCGGGCGATGTGGGCACTTTGCTGACGCTGGATTTATTGGCGCTGGGCCATCATGTCGTTAATAT
>JAIXUW010000263.1 GCA_027483355.1 Alphaproteobacteria bacterium | reverse complement strand
TCGGAACATTTACCGCTGGACGCGCAGCAGGCCAATGCGGTGGAGGTGAATGATCAGGGGCACCGGTCTCATATTTGGTACCACAAAGGAGAGTTTTCACGGCGTATCACGGTTGATGCGAATAATAACTTGATTGAGGATTCACATCCGTCGCGTCCGCCGTATAAATTGACGCAGCCCTTAGCGTATCCGCCTGCCAGTCAACCGCTTAGCTCACCACAGGTTTCAGCTGAAAAACGGGTTGCAATACCAACCCCCGCAGCGACCTGACGAGGTTACGGCTGCCCGAAATTGGGCACCAGCGGTTGGCCTTGTGCTTTCTTTTTCTGAATCTCAGTATAGGTGCCTTCGATCGCCAGGAAACGCTCGGGCGATGAGGGGTGGGTGCTGCGGGCGGTGACGTTGCTGCCGGTCTCGGCCGCCATGCGCCGCCAGAACTGGGCGACGTTGGCGGCGCTGTAACCGGCGCGTTCCATGAAATACATGCCGACATAATCGGCCTCTTGTTCAAAGGCGACCGAGTTGCTGCGGGCGCCGATGTCGGTGCCGATCTGGGCGAATTGGCCGTTGGTGGAAATGCCGCCGGCGGCAAACAGGCCATCAATCAGCAAGCCGCCCAGTGACCCTGCCATAGCGTTTTGTTTCAGCTTGTCGACATGGGTGAGGGCGTTATGCGCCAATTCGTGGGCCAAGACCAGGGCAAGCTCATTTTCATTTTCGGCAAAGCGCAGCATCCCGCGGGTGATGATGATCTGCTGGCCATCGGCATAGGCGTTGATGGCGGTGCTGTCATGATCGACGCGGACGGGGAAATTGCAAATGGTGATCGGGGTTACTTTGATCGTGCGGGGCTGGCCATTGCGTTCGACCACGAAAGTGCTGGGGGCGTTGCCGATTTTGAGCATCGCTTGCTCGAAAGCTTTGGCTGCACCCTGGCCGGCGAAAGATTGGCCATTGACGCTTTGTATGATATCGCCCGATTGCAAACCGGCGCGTAAGGCCGGTGAAGCACGGCCCACCGTCTTGACCGCCAAGCGGTCATCGAGGCCGTAGGCGTTTTTGCCAGCGGCCTGATAATTGCGCGACAGGCTGTGAATGTTCCACACTGCAAGGCCGATGGCGGGGCGGGTGTACTGGCCGCAGAATTCGGCATTGGCGCCGAGCAGCGGGAAGGTGACGCCATAGACTTTAGCGTCATCGGCAATGGTGCGCTCGAAGACCAGTTCTTGTTGCAGGGCGGTTTCGCGGGCGACCGCCGATTGGCTCACCTGTGGCCCCATGGTGACGGGCCCGGCGCAGGCGGCGAGAAGCAAAGCAACAGTAACAACAGCAACGTGTTTCATCAGGGCACCGCAAGCAGGAGGGAGGATATTTATATGTTATATGCCTTTTACATGGTCTGTCACTGTGTCTCAAGGCCGCACGTGGTTTTTAATATGAAAAGCCGCGGGCGCGTTGCCAGTCTGGCGGGCCCGTTCTAAGCTGCACTGCACTTATATTCAGCTAATCCCTTTCAGCGCCGTGCCGCAGAGGATTTTACAATGACAGAAGCTGTTTTGCCGCAGAGTGTTCTGCCTGATCTCGATAGCCTGAACGCCAGCGATCCTTATGCCCGCCGGTCACAGACTTTTCCGACCTTAAGCGACGAGCAGGTCGATCGTCTGCGCCGTTTTGGTACCGTCGAGAAAATGGCCAAGGGCGATGTGCTCTTTGAGCGTGATCAGCGCAGCGTCGATTTCTTTGTTGTGCTGGAGGGACAGATCGACATCTACGAGCATATTCGCAGCGGCGACACCCGGACGGTGACCGTGCATGAAAAGCATCAGTTCACCGGCGAGCTGGATTTGTTTAATGACCGCAAAATTCTGGTGGGTGGGCGCATGGGCAGCGACGGCGCGGTGATCCGCGTCAACCGCGCCAATTTCAGGCGGCTGATGACTGCTGAGTCCGATATCGCCGAGATTATCACCCGCGCCTTTATTTTGCGCCGGGTGGGGCTGATTTCGCACAAGCAGGGGTCGGTGACGATGCTCTGCGCCAAGCAGGATGGCGACTCTTTACGGATTGAACGTTTTCTGCGGCGCAATGGCTATCCGCTGGAGATTCTCGACAACCCCCTCAAGCCCGAGCGGCAAGCGTTGATGGCGGGCTATCAATTAACCGAGGACGATCTGCCGGCGGTGGTGATCCATCTGGGGGAGCGGGTGGTGAAGAAGCCTTGCAACTTCATGCTGGCGGAATGTCTGGGCCTGGTCGAGCCGCTGGATCCCGATCATGTCTACGATGTGGCCGTGGTTGGTGGCGGGCCGGCCGGTCTGTCGGCTGCGGTTTATGCGGCGTCTGAGGGCTGTGACACCTTGGTGCTCGAGGGCGAAGCCCCCGGCGGGCAGGCGGGGACCAGTTCCAAGATTGAAAACTATCTGGGCTTTCCCACCGGCGTGTCGGGCCAGGCGCTGGCGGGTCGCGCCCAGGTGCAGGCGCAGAAGTTTGGGGCCAAAATCGCCCTGCCCTATCAGGTCACCGCCATTGATTGTAGCCAGCGGCCGTTTCGCCTGACTTTGAACAATGGCACCACCGTGCAAGCGCGGGCGGTGGTGGCCGCCAGCGGTGCGAGCTACCGTTGTCTTGATATTGCCAAGGGCAGGCGCTTTGACAATGCGGGCGTCTATTATGCCGCGACTGCTACTGAAGGTGACCTGTGCGCCAGCGAAGAGATCATTATCGTCGGCGGTGGCAATTCGGCCGGTCAAGCCGCCATGTTCTTGTCGGGTAAATCAAAACACGTCCATATTCTTATCCGCGGCGAAAGTCTTGCCAGTACCATGTCGCGCTATCTGATCGATCGCATCGAGGCGTCAAATCAGATCACCGTTCATACCCACAGCGAAATCGTCGACTGGCAAGGGGAGCGCCATCTGGAGGAAGTAACCTGGGAAAACCGCAAGACCGGCCAGCGCAGCACCAAGCCGATCCGCCATGTGTTCTTAATGCTGGGGGCGGTGCCCAATACGGAATGGCTCCAGGGATGCGTGGCGCTGGATGAAAAGGGCTTTATTCTGACGGGTGCTCAGGTGGAAGAACATCCGCGCTGGACGGCGCCGCGTCGCCCGTTGCATCTGGAGACCAGCGTGCCCGGCATCTTCGCCGCTGGCGACGTGCGGGCGGGGTCGACCAAACGGGTGGCCTTTGCGGTGGGCGACGGCGGCATGAGCGTCACCAGCCTGCACGCGATTCTGGCGGAAGGATAAGAATAGGAATAGTAATAAAAAAGGTGATGCCCGAGCGGCGGTCAAATGGTGCACCCGGCGGGATTCGAACCCACAACCTTTAGCTTCGGAGGCCAACACTCTATCCAGTTGAGCTACGGGTGCATGAGGGCTCAGCTTATGCGATATTGCAGACAAACTGTCAAATCCCGGCCGTTTTATTTACATAATTAAATTGTATGGACGTTCAGGCAACGTTTTAAGGTGCTGGTGCTTTTGGATTTGCCATAGGTTCCGGAAAGCAGTTGACTCGGCGAAAGCCTGCCCTTATACAACAACCTTCGTATTTAGACTGCCAAAACGGAGAGACTGTCGTGAAACGTACCTATCAACCCAGCAAGCTGGTCCGCAAGCGCCGCCACGGTTTCCGTGCGCGCATGGCGACTGTTAGTGGCCGTAAAGTTCTGGCCGCCCGTCGCGCCAAGGGCCGCAAAGTTCTGTCGGCTTAACGGCTGTTTGCCAGTGGCCGGCGTTTTTCGAAAGCCCGTGCCATGACCGCACTTTTCCAGCTGATCAAACACAGCCAGGATTTTAAAGACATAGCCCGCAACGCTCGGCGTTGGACGGGCTCTTGTTTTGTTGTCATGGCCAGAAAAAGCCCTGAGGCAAGTGCGCCTTTTCGCTTTGGCCTGACCGCCAGCCGTAAAGTCGGCAATGCGGTGGTACGTAACCGCGCCAAGCGGCGCCTGCGCGAAGCCGTGCGCGCTGCCGCTAGGGCAGCGGCCCTTGGGGCCAAACATCTCGCCGGTTATGATGTGGTCATTATCGCGCGAACCGCCACCGCCACGGCGGATTATACCTTGGTGCAAAGCGAACTTGACCGCGCTTTTAAACACTTGGGGCTACAATGAGAGAGCGTCTCGCCCGTCTGCCGGTGACCATTTTGTTGGCGCTGGTGCGTGGTTATCAGCTGTTTTTTTCGTCGTTTTTCGGCCGCAGCTGCCGGTTTTACCCGACCTGTTCGTGCTATGCGCAAGACAGCCTACGCCGTCATGGCGCCTTATGGGGCTCGGCCCTGACTTTCTGGCGCATCTTGCGCTGCGGGCCGTTTAGCCGCGGCGGCTATGATCCCGTGCCTGAAAATCCGCCCCGTTTGAAGGGGTTAGGGCGTTCTCGCAAAACGGGCTCGGATTCCCGCTCTGCCTGTGTTAAGCATCATCGCTCCTGACAGACTTTCAAAACCATAGGATACCTTCGCCTGATGTCGCTTTTTCAGCCCCCACGCCCGACCGACAGCCAAGACCGCTTTCGCCTGATTTTGGCGGTGTCACTCTCTTTATTGATCTTGTTCGGCTACAACCACTTCGTTGAAAAGCCGCGCCAGCGCGCAGCGCAAGCGCGCATTGAGGCGCAGAGCATCGCCCAGCAGCAGCAATTGGATATTCAGGCAGCCGATGGCGGCGCCATTGTCGCGTCCCCCGCCGGCACGCAAAGCCGGGCGGAAGTCCTGGCGGCGGGCACGCGCCTGCCGATCAAGGGCGCGCGGGTGACCGGCTCCCTCGCGCTCACGGGGCTGCGTATTGATGACCTCACGCTGAACGAGCATAAAGAAACTCTCTACGGCACTGACCCAGTCGTTTTGCTGGCGCCGGGCAATACGCCGGATGGTTTTTATTTTGAAAACGGCTTTGTCGCCAACGGCTATGCCGGGCCGCTGCCCAATGCGGAGACGACGTGGCGTCTGGCCAAGGGTAGTGCGCCCGAACTGGTCAGTGGTGGCGCGCCGGTGCTGCTCGAATGGGACAACGGCCAGGGTCTGACGTTCCTGCGCGAAATTGCTTTGGACGAAAAATATCTGTTCACCATCACCACCCGGGTAACCAATACCAGCGGCGCTGAGGTAAAGCTTAATCCCTATCAAGTGGTGGCGCGTAATAATCTGCCGCGTGATTATTCAGGCTTTTTCGTTTTACATGAGGGGCCGATCGGCGCGCTGGATGGCGTCGAGGAAAAAATCAGCTATGCCGATTTACGCGATGGCGAAAGCATTGATCGCCGCAGCACGACTGGCTGGCTGGGCATCACCGATAAATATTGGCTGGTGGCGATGCTGCCGCCGCCGACCGAGACCCTGACCGGTCGCGTCATTGGTGCCAAACGCGGCGGAACAAGCGGCCATGTCTATCAGACCGATCTGGTATCGCAACCGCTGGCGATCGGGGCGGGGGCTACCGTCAACCATGTCACTCATCTTTATGCCGGTGTCAAAGACACCAAGGTGATGGATGCCTATGAGGAGACGCTTGATATCCCCAACCTCGATTTCGCGGTTGATTACGGTATGTGGTATTTCATCACCCAGCCGTTCTACGTTTTACTGCATTGGCTGTTCGCCATCACCGGTAGCGTGGCGGCCGGTATTTTACTGATGACCGTCATCATTCGCGTCGCCGTCTTCCCGCTGGCCAGCAAAGGCTTCCGCTCGATGGCGCGGATGAAGGTGATCGCCCCGCAGCTGAAAGAGCTGCAGGAAAAATATAAAAGCGACAAGCCTGCCTTGCAGATGGCGATTTTTGATCTGTACAAGCGCGAGAACGTTAATCCCTTCAGCGGCTGCTGGCCGTTGTTGATTCAGATTCCGATCTTCTTTGCGCTCTATAAGGTTATTTTGCTGTCGGTTGATTTGCGCCACGCGCCGTTTTGGGGTTGGGTGGATGACTTGTCGGCGCCGGATCCGACGTCGATGTTCAACCTGTTTGGCATCATCCCGTGGGATCCGCCGCAGTTCCTGATGATTGGTGGCTGGCCCTTGTTGTTCTGCTTGTCGATGATTGTGCAAAAGCGGCTATCACCGCCCATGCCCGACCCGGTGCAGGAGAAAATTCAGGGGGCTTTCCCCTACGTCTTCACCTTTATGCTGGCGCATTTTGCCTCAGGTTTGGTCATCTACTGGACCTGGTCGAACGTGCTATCGGTCTTCCAGCAGTATTACATCCTGAAAAAGGTGGGTGGCGAGGAAACCTCGATCATTCGTGGTCATGCCGCGCGCCGTAAAAAGAAAGAGTAATGGTGACAGCAGCTGACGCAGAGGGCGGCGATGATACGATTGCCAAACGCGCTGAGTGGCTGTTTCGTCAGGAATGCGGCTTTGTGGCGGGTGCGGCCGAGGCGGCCCGGCTGCCCGAGCCTGTCTTGCCCGAGGTCGCTTTTGTCGGCCGCTCCAACGTTGGTAAATCGACGCTGATCAATGCGCTGACGTATCGCAAGAAGCTTGCCCGCACCTCCAACACGCCGGGCCGCACGCAGCAGATCAATTTCTTTGATCTGGGTGGGCGGCTGATGCTGGTGGATCTGCCGGGTTACGGCTACGCCAAGGTCAGCCGCAGCGACACTGAGAGCTGGGGGCGTTTGATTGACGTTTATCTGTCCGATCGCCCCAACCTGTTGCGCTGTTTTGTGCTGGTCGATAGCCGGCATGGCATCAAGGACACCGACCGTCAGATGATTGGCATGCTGGACCGCTATCACATTCCATCGCAGCTGATCCTGACCAAGACCGACAAGGCAACAAAGGCCGAATTGGCGGGCACGCTTGCGGCCGCCGGCGACCTGACCGCACGCAGCCCCTATACGTTGCATGAAGTTTATCAAGCAAGTTCGGTCTATACCCAACCGCTGGCGCGCTTGCGTGAAGAGATGGCGGCCCTGGCCGGGCTTTAGCCGTTAAACCATCCGTTGAAGGCCGGTTTTTGCACTTGGTCCATCTCGCGCAAAAGCACCTTGGCATCCGCGTTGGGGTCGATATGGTTGACCACATGGGCAAAGGAGCGCTTGAGGGCGATATCGCGTCGGCGCTGGCTGGGGTGGGTCAGGAAAATTTCTGTGAGCAGCAGTTCTTTTTTGGCAGCCCAAAGAGCTTTGTCATGCAGTTTTTCGAAAACGCTACGGGCGGCTTTGAAGCTTTCGACGCTGTTAGCAAGCGTGGCTTCAGCTTGATTAAGATAAAGGCCGTTGCGATCGGCGCGGCGTTCATAGGTGCGCACGCCGATGTTGTTGATGACGCCGGCCGCCACTGTCGCGCCCACCAACCCGACCATCGCCACTATAGCGCCGCCGGTGAATAAGGGCACCGATACGCCCGCCAGCGCCAGTCCGCCGCCAATAAGGACGAGGCCGCCAAGACCTTGGGTGAGGCGCTGTTTTGCCGCTTTGACAAAAACCGGCAGGGAGAGCGCCTCTTTCTTGAGGTGCGACATTTCATGTGCGGTGATGAAGGCCAGCTGTTCATCATGCATGGTGTTCAACGCTTCTTGCGTTGTAAAAATAATGTTCATTCCCGGTACGGCCGCAAAGACCTTGGGCATGACCGTGTTGCGCGTTTTCGGATTGTTCATCAACCAGCGCAAGCCAAAGGGGAGGGCCATTTTAGCGACGGTTTTGGCGTCTACCAGATAAACCGGCGGTGCTTCGGCCCAGCCGAGTCGTTTGCTTTGCTCGGCTACCAGAGCTACGATTTTACTGTCGGCCGGTACCGGTTTGTAATGCCGGGATTTATGCATCGATTTAAGGGCTTGGTCGCGGATGGGGCGGAAGGCCATGGCGGCATAGGTGTGGCCGACTTTAAGAGCGCAATAGCCGGCGGCCAGCCCCAAGGCCAGCGGACTAAAGACCGCCGCCGTACCGGCCACAAAGACAGCCGTGGCCGCGACGCCTGCCGCCGTGATGACGGTATCTTCTTGCAGTGAGGTAAAGCGCCAAGGTTTGGCTGCCGCGGTGGTCGAAGTCATGGGCTGTCCTTTTAAGGTGGGGAGCTAAAATTTAAAGGCATAATAAACCAGAGAATGCATTATGTCAAATATACTTCTTTTTAAACCTTAACTGTTTGGCGCCAAAGGTTATTTATGTATCGCGGGGCTATACAATTGCCCCGGCGAGATGATATATAAAGCGGGTGCTGGGCTTGGTTTTCGCAAAGAGGGAACCATGTTTGCAGCAGGGCATCCGCCCATCACGACACTTTGACCGCTTTTGCCGAGCTGACCATGACCGTTTTTCTCCGCCTTATCGCTTTTTTGACCGTGGCATTCGTGAGCTTGCCCGCTTTTGCCCAGGAAGAGACGGCTGGTGCCAGTCCTGTGGCCGAGCCTGTCTATGGTCAGCCCACGCCGTGGGGGCTTGGCCTGCAGCCCGGTGTGACGCCTGTTAAAGAAAAGCTGCATTTCTTTCATGACGCTTTGCTGTTGCCGATTATCACGGCCATCTCGTTATTCGTCCTGGCGCTGATGATTTATGTGGCCATGCGTTTCCGTGCCAAGCGCAACCCAAACCCTTCACGCACCACGCATAACACGATGCTTGAAGTCGTCTGGACCTTGGTGCCGGTGATTATCCTGGTCATCATCGTGATCCCTTCGATGAAAATGCTTTATTTCATGGACAAGACGCACAACCCGGAAATGACCCTGAAGGTCACCGGTTATCAATGGTATTGGGGCTATGAGTATCCCGACCATGGCGGCTTTTCGTTTGAATCGCTGATGATCCCGACGGCTGAATTGCAACCGGGCCAGCCGCGCCTTTTGGCGACCGACAAAGAAGTCGTGCTGCCGATCAATACCGATATTCGCATTCTGGTCACCGCCAACGATGTCTTGCATTCCTGGGCGATGCCGGCTTTTGGCGTCAAGACCGATGCCATCCCCGGCCGTACCAATGAAACCTGGGTGCGCATCGAACGCGAAGGCGTTTATTACGGCCAGTGTTCGGAAATCTGTGGCAACGGCCACGCCTATATGCCCATTCAGGTACGCGCGGTCTCGCCAGAGGCTTTTGCCGCCTGGGTCGTCGAAAAAGGCGGTACCATGCCCGTGGCCGGTGAAGCTGCCGCTGACGGTGCGGCCGTAGCTGCCGAACCTGTCAAGGCGCTGTCCGCCGAAGAACAAACACCGGCGGCGGTGGGTAATGAAGAACCGGCAGACGCCCCCGCCAGCGATACCTCTGGCCAATAATTGAGTTTTAAAGAACACGACCCAACCGAAAGAGATCTGCTATGGCACACGTGACCGCCGACCATTCCCATCCCGCGCATGACGATCATCACGATCATATGCCCGGTTTCTTTGCGCGTTGGTTTTGTTCGACCAACCATAAAGATATCGGCACGCTCTATCTGATTTTCTCGGTCATTGCCGGTATCATCGGTGGCGCCTTCTCGGTGATGATGCGCATGGAGCTGCAAAGCCCCGAGATGCAATATTTGGTCAACGCCGACGGTTCGCCCAACGGACAGATGTGGAACGTTCTGATCACCGCGCATGGCCTGATCATGGTCTTCTTTGTGGTGATGCCGGGCCTCATCGGCGGTTTTGGCAACTGGTTCTTGCCGCTGATGATCGGCGCGCCCGATATGGCTTTCCCGCGTCTGAACAATATTTCTTTCTGGCTGCTGGTGCCGGCTTTCTTCCTGCTGCTGGGCTCTGCCTTTGTCGGCGAGGGGGCGGGGACGGGTTGGACCATTTATCCGCCGCTGTCGGATACCCTGGGGCACGCCAGCCCCGCGGTCGATATGGCGATCTTTGCGCTGCACCTGGCGGGTGCGTCGTCTATTTTGGGTGCTGCCAACTTTATCACCACCATCTTCAATATGCGTGCCCCGGGCATGACCCTGCATAAAATGCCGTTGTTCGTCTGGGCGATGCTGGTGACAGCCTTCTTGCTGGTGCTTGCGGTGCCTGTTTTGGGCGGTGCTATCACCATGCTGCTGACGGATCGTAATTTTGGCACGGCCTTCTTCCGACCCGAGGGCGGCGGCGACCCCGTCTTGTTCCAGCACTTGTTCTGGTTCTTTGGTCACCCTGAAGTCTACATCATGATTTTGCCCGCCTTTGGCATCATCAGCCATATCGTCTCGACCTTCTCGAAAAAGCCGATCTTTGGCTATCTCGGCATGGCCTATGCGATGGTGGCGATTGGTTTCGTGGGCTTCGTTGTCTGGGCGCACCATATGTATACGGTGGGTCTGTCGGTCAATACGCGCGCCTATTTCACGGCGGCGACGCTGATCATCGCGGTGCCCACGGGCATTAAGATTTTCTCGTGGATTGCCACCATGTGGGGCGGGTCGTTGCGCTTTACGACGCCAATGCTCTGGGCGCTGGGCTTTATCTTCTTGTTCACGGTGGGCGGGGTGACTGGCGTTGTGCTGGCCAATGCCGGCATGGACGTGGTGTTGCATGACACTTATTACGTGGTGGCGCACTTCCACTATGTGTTGTCTCTCGGCGCGGTTTTTGCCCTGTTCGCCGGTTTCTATTACTGGATTGGCAAGATGTCGGGCCGCCAGTATCCGGAATGGGCGGGCAAGTTCCACTTCTTTACGACCTTTATCGGGGTCAACCTGGTCTTCTTCCCGCAGCACTTCTTAGGTCTGCAGGGGATGCCGCGTCGCTACCCTGATTATCCCGATGCCTATGAAGGCTGGAACATGATCTCGAGCTATGGCGCATACATCACCTTTGCCTCGACGCTGTTCTTTGTCGGTCTTGCGCTCTACACCATCTTTGCCGGCCGTAAAGTGCCCGGTAACTATTGGGGTGAGGGGGCCACCACCCTGGAATGGCACGTCTCATCGCCGCCCCCGTTCCACCAGTTCGATATTCAGCCGGTGGTCAAATAAACAGAAACGATAAAAAGATGTCTGTAACCACCACGTTTGATCTGTCTTTGGCCGCCGGTGCACAAGCACCTGCGCTTGAAGCACGGGTGGGGGATTACATCGCCTTGTTAAAGCCGCGCGTCATGTCGCTGGTGGTTTTTTCCGGCATCGCCGGTATGGTGATGGCGCCGGGCACGGTGCATCCGTTTCTGGCGCTGGTCGCGGTGTTTTGTATCGCGGTGGGTGCTGGTGCTGCGGGTGCCATCAATATGTGGTATGAGCGTGACATCGACGCCATCATGCAGCGGACCAAAAGCCGTCCCTTGCCGATGGGGCGCATTCAGCCGGCCGATGCGCTGACCTTTGGCGTTGTGCTGACCATCTTGTCGGTGGGCCTGATGGGTATGGCGTTGAACTGGGTGGCTGCTTTCTGGCTCGCTTTTGCCTCTTTCTTTTATGTGTTCATCTATACCATTTGGCTGAAGCCGCGCACGCCGCAGAATATTGTTATTGGCGGCGCGGCAGGCGCCTTCCCGCCGGTGATTGGCTGGGCGGCGGTGACGGGCGACGTCGGTTTGCCCGCTGTCATCATGTTTTTGCTGATTTTCTTGTGGACGCCGCCGCACTTCTGGGCCTTGGCACTCATCCGCAACGAAGATTACAAGCGGGCGGGGATTCCGATGCTTCCCGTCGTGGCAGGTGCGGTGGCCACCCGCTGGCAAATGTTGCTCTACACGCTGGCGCTGACGCCTGTGGTGCTGGCGCCGCTGTGGCTGGGTATGGTCGGCTGGGTTTATGCCGTCGGTGCTGGCGTGCTGCAGGGGCTTTTCATTTTGTCGTCGGTACAGGTATTGCGCGAGGCATCTGACCGTCGCGCCTGGCAGATGTTTGGCTATTCGATTTTCTATTTGTTTGCGATCTTTGCCCTGATGATGGCGGATAAGGTGTAACCATGCCCAAAAGCCAGCTGCACGACCTAAAGAAGAAAAAAAACTGGACGGTTTTTCTGGCGATTATCGCCTTTATAGTGGTGATTTTCTTTGTCAGCATTATCCGCATAAAGCAGGGGTTGGGCGCATGACCTCACAGCCGCGTGACCTGGCCCAGAAGAATAAGCGTGTGTTGATCGGCACGCTGGGCGCGGTGGCGCTCATGATCGGGGTGGCTTTTGCCTCGGTCCCGCTTTATCGGTTGATCTGCCAGGTAACCGGTTGGGGTGGCACCACCCAGATGGTCGAAAGCAACCCGTTTCAGCCGGTGGCGGGCCGCCAGATTAACGTGCGCTTTGACAGCAATGTGGCGCAAGGGATGCCCTGGCGCTTTCGCCCGGATGTGACCGAAGTGACATTGCCTGTGGGTGGCGATGGCTTCGTCTCTTTCGTGGCCGAAAACCTGACCGGGAAAAGCATCACCGGCACGGCTGTTTATAATGTCACGCCGCTCAAGGCCGGCAAGTATTTCAACAAAACCGCCTGCTTTTGCTTTGGCGAACAGGTGCTGGAGGCCAACCAGGAAGTGCATATGCCGGTGGTCTTTTTTGTCGATCCAGCCATTTTGGACGACCCCGAGCTGAAAGATCTACAAACGATTACCTTGTCCTATACGTTCTTCCGGGCGGAGACGCCGGAGCTTGAACGCGCTCTGGACCGCTTTTATAACGAACAGGAAACACCGGTAACGCCGGGCAGCCGCACTTAAAGGAGAGACACGAATGTCGAGCGAAGTTGAATATGACCTGACCGGCGGCAAACCCCACCCGTATCATATCCTCAAGCCCAGCGTCTGGCCTTTGGTCGGCGCTTTCGCGGCGGGTCTATTGGCTGTGGGCGCTATCCTTTATATGCACAAGGTCGAGGTGGGCGGCTTCCCCATTGGGCTGAAAGGTTTGTTGCTGGGCTTTGCCTCGGTATTGGCCGTGATGTGGTTTTGGTGGCGTGATGTCATTCGCGAGGCGGTCTTTGAAAAAGCGCATACGGTCATCGCCCGTATCGGTTTCCGTTACGGCATGGCCTTGTTTATTGCATCCGAAGTGATGTTCTTCGTCGCCTTCTTTTGGGCTTTCTTTGCGGCCGCTCTGTTTCCCTCCGAAGTGGGTGGGGGCGTGTGGCCGCCGCTGACCACGCCGGATGGTACGCCGATTGTGCCGATCCCGGCTTTTGATCTGCCGCTCATGATGACGTTGATCTTGCTGTTATCGGGTTGCACCGCCACCTGGGCGCATCACGCCATCATCGAGGGTCGCCAGGAGGATGCCGTCAATGCCCTGGGCTATACCGTTGGTTTGGGTGTGTTGTTTACCGGCTTTCAAATCTATGAATATATGCACGCGACCTTTCCGTTTAAAGGCGGTGTCTATTCCTCGGCCTTCTATATGGCGACGGGTTTCCACGGTTTCCACGTTTTGGTGGGCACGATCTTTCTGGCGGTCTGCTGGTTCCGTACCCGCAAGGGGCATTTCACGCCCGAAAGCCATTTTGGTTTTGAAGCGGCTGCCTGGTACTGGCATTTCGTCGATATCGTCTGGCTGTTCTTGTTCGTGGCTATTTACTGGTGGGGTAATGCCTGAGCCCCGACTTCTCAGATCGGCGGCGTGAGCGCTTAAGCTGGTCGGGCTTTATTGCCGATATGCGCTTTTGCCTGCGGCCGCGTTGTCCGCATTGTGGGCAAGGCCGGCTCTATCGACCCTGGACCATCAGCGTGGTCGCGACGTGCGAACACTGCCAGGCGCAACTGGACCAGCATGATATCGGCGATGGAGCGGCGGTTTTTCTGACGTTTATTCTCTGCTTCACGCTGGTGCCGCTGGCTTGGGTCTTCGAGCTGATGGCAGCGCCACCGCTGTGGATGCATGGCGTGGTCTGGACCATTGTGGGGCTGGGCATCATTGGCTTACTACTGCCAGCCTTGAAGGCCTATATCATTTTATTGGAATTTCGCCACCGGCCGCACAACATGGGCGGCCGCGAAGATTAAGCCGTTGGTGGGGCGGGTGGCTTGTCACCCGTGGGCGGCGGCAGCTTTTTGGCATAGCCCGGATCGGCCAGAAAACGGGCCAATACACCTTGCAGTAATGCGACATCGTTATTTTGGCAGCGACCCGTATCGCGGTTGTGCCCGCAGATGCTGCGTAGGAAGTAGTCCTGCACAATCGTTGCCTGTTGTTCCATATTATAATCCAGCAGATCGCAGTCTGCTTTCAGCGTGTAGCGATATGACGCCGCATAATCGAAGCGATATTTCAGGCTCAATTTAAAAAAATCGGCAATCGGGTCGAGGATGCGGTTTTGCAACTGCCAGACATGGACCATTTCGTGAATAAAATGGCTCTGGGTCATCGGCCCCGTGACGGCATAATCGGTATGATAGCAGCCATACATATAAATATGCCCGTTGGGTGCCATGCCGGTGCCCTTGGGCTGCAGCGGGATAAAACGCCCATCGCTGATCGTCACTTTGTCATAGGCAATGGCGTCACCGAAAACGCGGCGCGCCAGGGTGATTTCGCCCGCTGTCAAAGAACGTGTGACCATCAATGCCGTGCCTTTCATTGCCAATGCCGGTGGGGCTGAGTAGTATCAAGCCTAGAAGATCCTTCGGGGGAGGCCAAGACTTATCATGGAAAATCAACCTGTTTTGCCGCGCCGCCGCAATCGCGCTGTTACGATCACGGCCGTTTTGGTGGCGATTGTCATTCTGACGTCGCTGGGCACTTGGCAGCTGAACCGCTTGGCCTGGAAAGAAGAGCTGATCGAGACGCTGGATAGCCGTACCGGTATGGCAGCGGTGGATTTTGCCGGTTTGTCGACACCCTATAAAGAACACATCTGGCGGCCGGTCACACTGGGTGGGCAATGGTTGCCGGCGACGGGTCTTGCTTTAGGGCCACGCACGCTGCAGGGGCAGGT
>JAIXUW010000126.1 GCA_027483355.1 Alphaproteobacteria bacterium | reverse complement strand
TACCGCAAGGAATTCCAGGAGCTGCGTAAAAAAGGCTTCCAGCGCGTCAAGGTCGATGGCACCTTTTACGAGATCGAAGACGTCCCCGCCCTCGACAAGCAAATCAAGCATGATATTTCCGTGGTGGTCGACCGCATAGTGGTGCGCCCTGATCTTGGCAACCGCCTGGCCGACAGCGTCGAGACCGCGCTGAAACTCGCCGACGGGCTGGTGATTGCCGAAAACGCCGACACCGGCGAAGAACATATTTATTCGGCCAAATTCGCCTGCCCCGTATCAGGTTTTACCATTTCTGAAATCGAACCGCGTCTCTTTTCCTTCAACAACCCGTTTGGCGCCTGCCCGGTCTGCGATGGTATCGGCGCTAAAATGACTTTTGACCCCGGTCTGGTGGTACCCGACGAAAGCCTGTCGTTATCAGAAGGGGCGATTGCTCCCTGGGCCAACTCTTCATCGGGTTATTACGAGCAAACCCTGGAAAGCCTGACCAAGCATTATAAGACGTCGATGGCAACGCCCTGGGAAAAACTACCAACCAAATTCAAAGAAGCGGTTTTATTTGGCAGCAAGGGCGAGAAGATTTCTTTCCGCTACTGGGACGGTAGCAAACATTACACCGCCGCCAATAGCTTTGAAGGCGTCATTCCCAATATGCTGCGCCGCTACCGCGAAACGGAAAGCAATCATATCCGCGAAGATCTAGATCATTACAAAATCGACGCGCCTTGTGATGCCTGCCACGGGATGCGCCTGAAGCCAGAGGCACTCGCGGTTAAAATTGACAAACTGCATATCAGCGAAGTGTCGCAATTCTCTATCGAGGCGGCGGCGAACTGGTTTCGCGCCCTGGGCCCCAAACTGTCCAAAAAAGACCTCGAGATTGCGGCGCGCATTTTGAAAGAAATCAATGACCGCCTAACCTTTCTGCTCAATGTCGGCTTGGAATACCTGACCCTCAGCCGTAATTCCGGCACGCTGTCGGGTGGTGAAAGTCAGCGCATTCGCTTGGCCTCGCAGATTGGCTCCGGCCTGACTGGCGTTCTTTATGTGCTGGATGAACCCTCCATCGGCCTGCATCAACGCGACAACCATCGCCTCTTGGAAACCCTGAAACGTCTGCGCGATCTGGGCAATACAGTCTTGGTCGTCGAACACGATGAAGACGCCATTCGGGTGGCCGATTACCTGATCGACATGGGTCCGGGTGCTGGCATTCACGGTGGCCACGTGATTGCCGCCGGCACGCCCGATGTGGTGATGCAGGATAAGAAAAGCCTGACCGCGCAGTACCTCACCGGCGCCAAATCCATTCCGGTACCAACCCGTCGTCGTCCCGGCAAGCGCATCGACAGCCGTAAGGGTGAAATCACCCAGTATCTCGAAGTCATTGGCGCACGCGAAAACAACCTGAAGAACGTCAGCGCCAAATTCCCCGTGGGTACTTTCTCTTGCGTGACCGGTGTCTCGGGCTCCGGCAAATCGACGCTGGTGCTGGATACTTTTTACGCGGCCGTCGCCAAGCGACTGATGAAGGCACGCACTATCCCCGGCGCGCACGACGAAATCAAAGGCCTCGAATATATCGACAAAGTCATCGATATCGATCAATCACCGATTGGCCGCACCCCGCGCTCCAACCCCGCAACTTATACGGGCGCCTTTACGCCCATTCGGGATTGGTACGCAGGGCTCCCTGAGTCCAAGGCGCGCGGCTATGGCCCTGGGCGTTTTTCTTTTAACGTCAAGGGCGGACGTTGCGAAGCCTGCGAAGGCGACGGCGTCATCAAAATTGAAATGCACTTTTTGCCCGATGTCGAGGTGACCTGTGACGCCTGCAAGGGTACGCGCTATAACCGCGAAACGCTCGAGGTCAAATACCGCGATAAATCGATCGCCGACGTGTTGGATATGACGGTCGAGGAAGGCGCCACATTTTTCAAGGCGGTGCCCTCCATTCGCGACAAGCTGGAAACCCTCAAAGAGGTGGGCCTCGGCTATGTGCATATCGGCCAACGCGCCACCACTCTCTCGGGTGGTGAAGCGCAGCGCGTCAAACTGTCCAAGGAACTGGCCAAGCGTTCAACCGGCCGCACCCTCTATATTCTCGACGAGCCGACTACCGGTCTGCACTTCGAAGACGTGCGTAAATTGATGGAAGTGCTGCATCGTCTGGTCGATCACGGCAATACGGTGGTGGTGATCGAACATAACCTCGAAGTCATCAAAACCGCCGACTGGATCGTCGACATCGGCCCCGAAGGCGGTCACAAAGGCGGCGAGATCATCGCCCAAGGCACGCCCGAGGAGATTGCCGCGCACAAACGCAGCTTCACCGGCGAATACCTCAAGCCCCTTTTGAAGAAGAAAAGCAAAGCCGCCTGATTTTTTAACGGCCGGTTTTATCTAATAAAAACAGCCCTGCTGTCTTCTGGCGGCAGGGCTGTTGACATAGCATCTTTACTTAATTAGCGTGTCCATCCCAGACCACATTTAACCTAACTCATTATAAGGAACCCGTCATGGCCGAACTTCCCAAAGATAAAACCTCTTCGCGTATGGAAGTGGTGATTCCCATCACCATCACCGGCATTGTGCGCGGTCTCAAGAAAATCTGCGTCGACCAGCCGATTGAATATCTGGGCGTTGCCGCCAACCACACCGAGCGCTTTTCGCAAAAACTGATGTCTGGCCATCTAGCTGTATTGACCATGCCGGTGGGTATCATCTTGCGCAATGGCGCCCGCACCGTGTTGGGCTCGACCAGCGAAGAGAAGAGCGCTTGGTGGGGCGGCTTTTCAAGTCTGTCTGGCGTCGTCGGCGCGGGCGCGGGCTGGTGGCTGGCGGGCAAGGCTTTGGCTGCCACCTTTGGCGCGGGAGTGATCGGCAGCACGGTGGGTACCTGGGGTGCTATTGCCGCAGCTGGCATCGTCACCTTCCCACTGGTACTGCCCGCTTTTGGTGCCGCGTTTATTGGTGGATCGCTGCTGGCAGGCGCTGTCGTCAGCGTTTTGTCACTGGTGCCTGCTGTTGCCAACATCGGTGTCAGCCTGACCCGCACCCTGGATGCCTGGAAAGGCATCAAATACGACGATACGGTTTTGCAAAGCGACAAATCACTGTCGCAAAAGCTGAAAGAGCGTCG
>JAIXUW010000145.1 GCA_027483355.1 Alphaproteobacteria bacterium | reverse complement strand
CCGCCAGATGAACCACCAGGTGTATAATCAGGGTTCCATGGGTTGCGCGTGATACCGCTGAGCGGCCCATGCGTCACCCCCTTATGGCCGAATTCGGGCAGGGTGGTTTTGCCGATGATGATGGCCCCGGCATCGCGCAGCGCCGTCACCACAAAACTGTCCGTCTTTTTCGGCGTGGGGTCGGTGGTGTGCGAGCCCTGTCGGGTGGGCCAGCCGCGCACGTCGTACCAATCCTTAATGGTCACGGGAATGCCATCCAGTGGCCCGAGCGGTTTATGCTGCTGCCAGCGCCGGGTACTGGCGCTGGCAGCGCGGGTGGCAGCGGCCAGGTCAAGGTGGCAAAAGGCGTTGAGTGGCGGGTTATGACGCTCGACCTGCGCCACCACGGCGGTCATCACCGTACTGGGGGTGATCGTCCCGCGTCCGTAGGCGGCCAGGAGTCCTTTGCTGTTATATCGCCAGATCTTGTCGTGCATTGCAGACCCATCTATATTTTTCAAATGCTTATCAGACGATATACGGCATTTGATCAATTTATGCTATACTGGTGGAAATAAGGGTACAGGCATTATGCGTTCTTTGACAGCGATGGCAGCCACAGCGGGTTTGGTTTTCTGGCTCGGCATTACGTCTGCCGGGGCGCAGGGCTATGAGGGTTTATTTGCCCCCGATGATGGCGCGCCCACGGCCCCGGCCCAGCCGCCCGGTTATCAGGGGCTCATTCCAGGTGCGGCACCCGCAGCACCGGCACCAACGCCGTTACAACCGCAAACCCCGTCACGCCCGACCACGGCAGCGCAATCCGCAAAAACTGTACCCCGGCCTATTCGCCTGCCCCCCGGCATGGCGACGACACCGGCGGCCCCTGTCTTGCTGACGCCGGCCCCCGGCGCACCAACGGTGCAGCCCATCCGTAACAGCGCCGACCTTCTTCAACTGGCGCGCGCACATAATCTGGGCGCGGACGGCGGCGCCATTTCCGACGAGATGGCCGCGCGCGCGCGTCTACCCGCCAGCTCGACCGAGCTTTTGAAACAGCCGCGCACGCGCATCAACGGGATGCTGCCGATGGAAAGCAATATCAAGAACAGCATTGATGCGACGATGGCGAGCTTACGCGCGCCCAACTTGCGGCCCGAGGATCGCGCCGCCCGCGTCAAAATGGCCGTCGATAGCTTGACCACCATCAAGCGCGGCCTGGGCGTCAAAAACGGCATCTCTGACCGTACCTATCAGGCGATGGGCTTGCCACCCCTTTACATCAAGGAAGAACGCGAAGCCCTGCAGAAATCGCTGGCCCATGTCGATGCGGCGCTTTCGCAATTACAACGCTAACAGGAGTTTTCATGCGTCTTTTTTTCAATGCCCTGTTACTGGTTTCTCTGCTCTGCTTGGCGCATCCGGCGCTGGCCGGAGACACGGTCCTGGCGCCCGACACCACCGCTGACGATGATGTATCCAATATCGAATTCCCTGATGATCTTTATGAGCCCGATTATTTTGACCGTAAAGCCAAGCGTCAGGCTGAATCACAAGACGCCATGCGCGCACAATTGAAAACTCAAGCCGAGGCACACAAAGCCCGGCGCGCCGCGGCCATGGCAGCCGACCAAGAGGCGATCAAAGGCCGCGTCGATGCTGTCGTCAGCCAACCGGGTGATTACGCCACCCGTCTCAACGCCCTGAAAGCGCCACCGCCCACGACCACGGATCCGCAGACCCAGCCCCCGGCCGAAGAAGATTTTGAAGGACCGCAGATCAATCCCGGCCCCGGCGCAGAAGGGTCTAGCGCGAGCGGTGGCACCGACAGCGGCCGCGCAGATCCTGGCACTGGTACGGCGGTAGACACCCGCTCACTCCTCGATCAGATGATGGATGTTGTTCAATAACTGTTTCTATAATCCTCGCGTGCTGCTGCGGGAGTCTAGACGCCGCCACGCGGCATGGGCTATCCTGTCGCCATGAGCATTGCCCCCACCGGATCAACCCAAGTCATCATCGGCCTTTCCGCCGTGATCGTCAGCGTGCAAAACGCTGAGCCAAAAGTTTTCATTGTGCGCGGCGCGCAGAACGCGCTCGCCACGGGTGCCCAGACGCCGCATGAAGACGGCGACGCGTTGCCTTTCGGCCCCTTTGACCCGCAGCATCACGCCACCATCGAGGCGGGGCTGCGCAGTTGGGTCTCCGAACAAACCCCCTTAAAGCCAGGCTATGTTGAACAGCTCTATACCTTTGGCAACCGTGGCCGCTATGCCGGGCAAAAAGCCGAAGATGCACGGGTGGTCTCGGTCGGCTATCTGGCGCTCACCCATCATGACGACAGCCTGCCAACGGCACCGCAAAGCGGCGATAAAGTTTTCTGGGGTGATTGGTACGACTATTTTCCGTGGGAAGACTGGCGGCAGGGTCGGCCTAAAATTATCGGTACCGTCATTGAAAGTGGCCTTAAGCGCTGGATCGCCGAGGGGGACGGCCGCGAGGATAAAACCCATCGCCGCGCCCGGGCCGATTTGTGCTTTGCCCTCAATGGCGCCGAATGGGACGAAGAAAAAGTGCTTGAGCGCTACGAGTTGCTCTACGAAGCACGCCTGGTCTATGAATCGGTGCGTGATAAAGGTCTCAAGGTTGACTATGTGCTGGCCCCCGGGCGCTCGATGCTCTATGACCACCGCCGTATTCTTGCGACGGCCATGGGACGGTTGCGCGGTAAATTAAAATATCGCCCGGTGGTGTTTGAATTGGTCCCGGCCGAATTTACCCTGCTTCAACTGCAAAAAACGGTCGAGGCGATTGCTGGCCACGCTTTGCACAAACAAAACTTCCGCCGTCTGGTTGAGGGGGGTGGTCTCGTCGAAGAAATCACCGGTAAAAAATCAGCCGCCGCTGGTGGGCGTCCGGCAGCATTGTTTCGTTTTCGCCGCGATGTCGTCTATGAACGCCCCGCGCCTGGGGTGAAACTGTCGGCGGCGGGCGGGGAATAGTCGTTCGTACCGGGACCCTCTCTGTGCGAGAGGCCTAGCCGAGAGGCTATATATCAGCTCATACGTTTCAGCGCTGCCATACCCGCACCTGCTTCTTAGAATCGCGGTATCCGCTATAATCGACGGGCCGTGCCGTCACGTTTTTAAAGGCGTCGCGCAGACGAAGCGGTGTTTTACCGCCGAGCCCCACGTGCAGGGCGGTGACGTTGTGATCGGAGCGTACAGTCAGCTCCTGTGCGACCGCCTGCACAAGTTTTAGCCACTGGTCATCCGATACGCGGCTGCCGAGTGCTTCCAGACTGTCAAAACACAACTCCCCCTGATCGCCCCGCCAAGCCCAGCTTTGGCCGATGATCTCGCCCTTGGCGGTTTCGAGCACGTAAAAGCCGCCGTTGGCCGAGATAAAGCCATGTGTGGCGCAGTTTTCGCCGGCTCCACCGATGGATTGGCAGCAATCCGTCAGTTCACCCAAAAACAAACCGCGCACATCATCGTTGGCAAGTTTTTTAAAGGTGGCACCTGCCATGTCAAAGCGCTCACCATGCAAGGTGATCTCGGGCATATTCTTGATTTTGATAGGGTGGCGCGTCAGTTGTAACGCTGCATCGAAAGAGGCTTCATCTATTGCTTGCTCAAAACATAGCGCCGCCAGTTCCGGGTGTTCGGCCGCGTGCGTATAGGCATATTGCGCGACTTCGCTTCGGGTCTTGCTATACGACCAGGTCTTACCATCGTCCGATTTCAAGGGGCTGGGCAGTTTATCGCAGAATTTGATCAGCTTGGCCATCTGGGGCCCATGTTTTAAGATGGCGTCGCCCCAGTCGGCGAGGTGAAGGCGACGGGTGTCCGTGGGCAGCTGTATCGCATAGCAGGTCTCCTGCAGCGGGCTTTCTTTGCCCCTTCCCCACTTCTCAAGATATTGCAGGATACGCTCCTCCGACTGGAAAAGAGCCATGATATTATAAGCGTAGCGGCGCTGTGTCAGGCCGACATAGCCCTCCTCGCCCAGAATCTTTAACACGTTTTCAAACAGAGCCGGCTTGAATAAAGACGGATCTTTATCGCTGAGACCGTTCGGAGGGTGGCAGCGGACTTTTACTTTCCAGCGTGCCACATCGCGGCTGACCTGGCTGAGGCGTAGGTGAAAAAAAGGTGCAAATTTTTTAAGTTTTAGGCCGCGATTGACCAAGAAGTCGACGACCTCTAACTTTTCTCGCTCGTTCACATTAAGGTGACGCCCGTCAATTTTACGCGCATCAAGTCCAATCTTTATCAGAGCTGCGACCCCTTCGATGTTAGCACGTTTGATCATTAGCGATAGAAAATGGGTATCTGGAGATGGGTCGCTCGTTCGAGGTATCGACTTAGAAGCGTATCGCCACGCAGCATTTATAATGTCTTCGCTTTTGTAGTACTTTGCCAATAAGTCAATCAGTTCTGATTGACCTTGGCAAAACGTTGCATGACAGATATGGGCAAAGGATTGCGCGCTCGGCCGTAGACCAAGGTCCAGCAATATCTGGGCGGCGCGCAGGTTTTTATGATTAAAAGCGCTAAATAAGGTGTTGTCGATTGGCTCATGGGTATGTGCGCCCTGTGAAATCAATAAATCAAACACCGCATCCGTTTTTTCTTGGATCGTGTAAGCAAAAAAAGCCCCCAGATATGACGGTGGCACATGGCAATACTTCAATAATAAAGCAAAAGTCTCGGGATGATCGTAATAAGCGGCTAATTTAAAAAGTTTATGTCCGTGATCATCGAACACCGGTATATTGGCGCTATCTTCGAAGAGCATTACCAGCGTCTCGGTCCGGCCATAGCAAACAGCATCAATGACGCCCTCGCTGGCCGCATTGGTTGCACCCAGTCTGATCAGTTCACGGACCATATCGGTATGCCCATTTTTACAGGCCAAGCGTAGCTTGGCGTTGAGTGCTGTCTGGTCATTGCTATCGACCGTGTAGTCGACAGAGTGAACCGGCACATCCTGCGGATTTTTGGCGCCGCCGCGGATATTTTTGTATTGCGTCAAAAAATCCAGCGGTGCGGTGGTCGGCTGTGTGGCATCTTTTAAAAAGGCGGTACCCTGGCGTGCCGCCGCCAGCAAGCTCTCCACTGTCACCTCTTCACCACGTCCTGCCATTAGCTTGGCGTAGCCCGGCAGGATTTTTTGCACGGCTTCTGCCAGCGCTGTATTCTCGCCGCGCAAAATCTCAAGGGCGGTCAGAGCATCCCGCACCGCGGGGGGCATTTCCTTTTTTTCTGTCTGGGCCATCGGCGGGGCTCGCGCTAGGGGTTGGCGTGATTCGGCTTTCGCGCCCTCGGTTTGGCGGTGATTCTGGGCGTCGGCGGCTTTTCAGCGCCTCTACCCTAGCCCAAGCACGCCCCAATTGTCAATTTATGGCAAATATAAAGCGCAAAAACGTCAATCCTGATCATAAAATTACAAAAATCGCGCTTGCTATATACTCACTAAGAGTATATTAATTATGCTCAGATAGACTATAAATGTGCGCATCCTGAGAATAAGCGCCAGCCCCAAGGAGAACCCCGATGCTCGATACCCCCCGCCAGACCGAACAGCTGCCCTATACCCCGGCTGTTTCACGTGAAACAGCGGCGCTCTACGATAAAGTCAAGCGCGTCATCAGCGAGTTGGAGTGGGCGACCCACGCCCCCTATATCCTTGAAATCAATCGCCTGAAAAAAGAGATGGGCGCGGTGGTGCTGGCGCACAATTATATGACGCCCGAGATTTTTCACTGCGTATCCGATTTTGCCGGTGACAGTCTGCAACTGGCGCAGCAAGCCGCCAAGACCGAAGCGCAACTGATTGTGCAGGCGGGTGTGCATTTTATGGCCGAGACGTCGAAAATTCTCAGCCCTGAAAAAACCGTACTGATCCCCGATATGCGGGCGGGCTGTTCGCTGGCCAGTTCGATCACGGGTGCCGATGTGCGTTTGTTGCGTCAAAAATTCCCGGGTGTGCCGATTATCACCTATGTGAACACCTCGGCCGACGTCAAAGCGGAATCGGATATTTGCTGCACCTCGTCGAATGCTTTGGCGATTGTCGAGAGCTTTCCGGGCGATACCGTGCTGATGATCCCCGACCAGTATCTCGCCCGCAACATCGCGCGGCAGACCAAGAAAAAAGTCCTCACCTGGCAGGGTGCTTGCGAGGTGCATGAAAAATTCACCGCGGCCGATGTGGCGCAGTTCCGCAAAGCCTGGCCGGGTGCTGTCATTCTGGCCCACCCCGAATGCCCGCCCGAAGTCTGCGAGGCGTCTGACTTCAGCGGCTCGACCAAGGCGATGAGCGACTATGTGGGCAATAACGCGCCAAAGAAAGTCGTTATGATCACGGAGTGTTCGATGTCGGACAACGTTTCGGTCAACCACCCGAATACCGAATTTGTCCGCCCCTGTGCCCTCTGCCCACACATGAAACGCATCACCCTACCGGCGATTTTAAAATCGCTGCAGACGCGCACCACCGAAGTGGTGGTCGATGCAGCCGTCGCCGTGCGCGCCAAGGAAGCGGTCGACCGTATGCTGGCCGTAAAAATCTAAATCGGACAACCAGGAGGCAACCATGCCCTTCGAAATGAGCAAACCAAATGGCAGCAGCAAAGAAGTCCTGATCGTGG
>JAIXUW010000047.1 GCA_027483355.1 Alphaproteobacteria bacterium | reverse complement strand
TAACCTGATAGCACCTTGAAACCGCTGCTGCTTTCCAGCTTGTTCTGAATGACATAGAGAATATCCATCAGGCGCGGATCAATCGGAAAGGTCTCGCCGGTGCGGTGATCGCGCATCACGGTTTTAATGCCACCAAAGGCATCCGGCAGATAGCGCCCGTTTTGCCAATAAGTACCAGTGAACTTTTCGCCGGTATGCGCGTTGAACATAGAGATATCGCGGCCACTCATAACGGCAGTGGCGGCGCCATTGGCCAAAGCGCTGTGCGGCAACATGGACAGGCCAAGCGCGGCCATCATGCCCACACTCAAACCGCGGCGCAGAAAGCCGCGGCGATCGCTGTTGAATTCTTCCACGTTTGTTTGGTTGCGGGCCAAAAGATCTTGGCCAATCGAAAGCGTCATAGGATGTGAACCTCGCAATTTTTTCGGTCGTGTCTGTGACGACTTCTTAATAATTCCTTAAGGATAGAAAACCGCTATCACGCCAAAATTACAAGCAAAAACAGCATTATATGACATAAGCGCGACACGAAATTGCGCCAATAAGGAACAAGCCAAGAACTTTGGCTGCTTAAATGAAATCTTCCGGATTTTTAACCGCACCGCGTTCAGAGAGCGATTTTGCTTCATTGATCACGCGGCGGAATTCAATCGGTGCTTCGATGGGCGGCAAAGTGACCTCGCCCACGCCCATACCGCGAATCACGACAACGCCGTAGCCAAAGATACGACCCAGCGCACCCTGACGCACCGAGACACCCTCGACGCGGTCGATGTTCAATTCACCCACATGCCGCGCGACCAGGCCACGTTTATAGACCAGGCGTTCGGTGGTGACGGCAATTTCCGTGGTGGCCTTGACGATCATCATATGCGCAAAGAAAAACAGGCCGATGATGAAAAAGCCCAGAATGCCAAAACGCAATACCGGCGACAGACCCCAGAGAATTTTAAGATAGCCGCCTTTTTCAGCGACAATCATGTCCCAGGCCTGCTGATAAATATCGGGCGGCATATCGGGGCTGAAGGTCGCGCGGATCGCCTCGTTGACTTCCCACCAGATGGCGGCATAGCCAATGAAAATGCCTGCGGCCAAGCCCAGCAAAATCCAGAACACCGCCTGCAACGTGTACATCCAGTGGAAGCGCGCCCCCAACATGATTTCTTCTTGCGGTCCCAGCGATTGTTGGACGTAGAGCATACGAATGACTTTCCTGTGAGTTTACTTAGTCGCCAAGACAAATGCCCAGCGCACGGGCGGTTTTGACCAGCGCGCCGTTGAGGTCAACCACCTGATAGCTGGCAATCGCCTCGTCAATCGGCACGTCGATGACCTGACGGTTCGACCAGGCAACCATGCGATCAAATTTACCTTGCGCCACCAGCTCGACGGCATGCACGCCGAAGGCCGCTGCTACCAGACGATCGGTGTGGATCGGGGGGGCGCCGCGCAGCACGTGGCCCAGTACGGTCACCCGTGTTTCGAAACCGGTCAGTTGCGAAATTTCAGCGCTGATATAATGGCCGATACCGCCATAGCGTTTTTCGCCGCCCGTATGTTCCACCTTCAGCGCATCGCCACCTCGGGTCTTAACCGCCTCGGACACGATGACCAAACCAAAGCCGCGGTTTTCGGTAACACAGGCGCGGATTTTGGCCGCCACTTTTTCGATGTCATAGGGGATTTCCGGCAGCAGGATCACATCGGCCCCGCCGGCGATACCGGCATTGAGCGCCACGTGCCCCGCATCGCGACCCATGACTTCAAGGACCATGACCCGGTCATGGCTGGCAGCGGTCGGCTGCAAACGATCCAGCGCTTCAGTCGCGACATAGGCGGCGGTTTCAAAACCTACCGAAATTTCCGTCTTGCCGACGTCATTGTCCATCGTCTTGGGAATGCAGATCAGGTTAAAGCCGCCGCGCTTGGCCAAGGTCCGGAGAATTTCCATTGAACCATCGCCGCCAATACCAATCACCGCATCCAGTTTTAATTCGCGAATACCGGCAATGATATCGTCCGAGCCATCTTTAAAACTGCCATCCGCTTGCGGCAACTTGAAGGGGTTGCCCTTATTGGTGGTGCCCAGGATGGTGCCGCCGAGACGCATAATGGTCGTGTCGAACATCTGGCGCGTCAGCACCCGGTAGCGCATGGGTCGATCCAAGAGCCCCGCCGTGCCGTCTTCGATACCATAGACCTCCCAGCCGCGCCCGGTGGCGGCATAGACCGCCGCCCGTAAAACCGCGTTCAGACCGGCACAATCGCCGCCACTGGTCAGAATCCCTATCCGTTTTGGCGCTGTCATGTTCCGCCCCGTCTTTGGCTTTAATCCTTGAAAAGAAGGGCCAATCCCCTCTGGGGGGCATCATAGCATGAAATATATCTTATAATAGCCCCGCTTTCCTGCTATCCTATTTGCTCAATAGACATTGCCTTAAGAGCCTTTATTTATGCTGCCTGAAGAAGAAGAAGACCTGACCCGCACCCTCGAGATCCTCAAGACCGAGCATCGCGACCTGGATGTGGTCATTCAGCAGCTGGCGACCAGTGTGCCCATCGACCTGATGCGCCTCAACCGTTTGAAAAAACGCAAGCTTTTCCTGAAAGATTCGATTTCTAAAATCGAAAGCATGTTCTTGCCCGATATCATCGCCTAACAGCGCACGCTTAGCTACCGCTGTCGCCCTCCGATGATAGCTGCAAGGCCTCACGGGCCAGCGGAATGGTAACCGCGCGTTTTTGCGCCAGCGCCGCCCGGTCGATAGCTTCGACGGCGGCTCCCAGGGCCGCGAATGAACGCTCCAGCCTTTTTAAAAGATAAGCCGTCACATCGGCCGTCAACAGCAACTGACGGTCCGAAAACATTTTGGTCATCACAACCGCCATCAGCTGGTCATCGGGTGCCCCCAATTGGACGACGGGCGACGCCTGAATGCGCGAGCGTAAATCGGCCAGACGAATATTCCAGGCGGGTGGTGGCTTATGCGCCAACAACAACAACGGCTGGCCCGTGTCGCCGTAACGGGTCCAGGCATGAAAAATATCCTGTTCCAACTGATAATGGCTTGATTTGGCCAGCTGATCGTCGATGTTGTCCCAGATCAGCGCCCGGCCCTTCAGACGCTCCTGGAACACATGGGCCAGATGGGTTTTGCCAGACCCCGGCGCGCCCTGAAGAATCAGAGCCGGCGTTGGCCAATCGGGAAAGCGGTCGAGCCAGGCAACCGCTTCGGCATTGCAGGGCGAGACCCAAAAGTCTTCACGGGCGTAGGCCGCCCGCGTCCCCAGATCAAATGGCAATTGCTGCACCGGCATCAACCGCTGTCCTTATGCGTTACTGCACCAACGTCAATTCGTAATCGGTGCCACCCACCTGGCTGAGGCGCATGCCTTTTTCCGCCAGCACCGCCGTGAGCGTTGCAATATCGCCATCAAATCCCAGGGTGAAACGCGCGTGATTGCGGCTGATCGTCTGAATATCCACCCGCACCTGCGGCACGATATCGGCCAAACGTTTTTGGGTTTCCATCCAGGTCATAAAGTCGTTGAATTGCATGGCGGCAGGCACACGCGCGCCTGGCCCGGACAATGGCGCGCTGGGGTTCGCCCCGGTGCCGGCACCCGATGGCCCAGCGGTTAAATCCTGGCTGATGGCTGTCAGCACTTGATCAGCCGCCGCCCCGTCGCGCCCCGTCTCGGTGGTGGGATCACCTGTCAAAATCTCGCGCAGTGTCATATCGGCGGCAATGCCATAGGCCGCGACATCATCAAGGCCGGGGTTGGTGACGGGCCGCAATTGACCGCGGCGCACCAGCCCGCCCGACTGGTAGGCATAAAGGTCCACCGTCATCTGCATGCCCGAGCGATTGGCCACCGCCAGCATGACGGTATCGACCGCGTAATGCTGGCGCAATTTTTCAATGGCGCTGTAATCCCCGGACCACACCCCAGCATCGGGGCCGGATGCAATATCGGCGATATCTCCCAGCGGCACCATCACTTTGCCGTCAGCCGCCGCCGCCGCGACGGGCGGCAAGATGGCGGTGACTTTGGGCGGGCGGTTCTGCCAGAGATCCCGCCAGGGGTTAGGCTCTCCCCACAAAACCATCTGACCTGAAATGTTTTGCAGATAGGGCAGCAACAGGACGGGGGCTTTGAGGGTGAGACGGCCGGGGGCTGGCGCTGCCATGGGGCTCACCGCCTGGCCGTCGGTCGCAGCGGTCACCGGCCCGTTCATGTCAAGACCCGTATCGGCGGCGGAGGTCATCAGGGGAATATGCTGGCGCACACCATCGCGGAAACGCACGGTGAAATCACCCACGTAGCGTGTGGCAGACAAGCGCTCGCGCTTGATCTCAACATCCTGTACCAACGTGGCCAGCACGCTGTCGTCGGGCAGGGGTAAATCCATGGCGGCGGCAGGCGTCATATGTTTTTCAGCCAGTTTGCGAAAGGCGACGCGGCGCGCATCCGTCAGCGCTTCTTCGCGCGCCAGCACTGCATTGGCTGCGGTCTTATCGATAATAACGCTGGTGACGGTCAAGGCATCGGGGGTTTGCGCCGCAGCCACTGCGGGGAACCACATCGCCCAGACCATCAGAATTATGGAGAGCAGCCGTAAGGCAGTTTGTACATTCGGCATCGGTTGACCCTTTCTGGCGGCGTAAGACTTTTTTAGGTCTGACGTGTCATGCTTTCTTAAAGATACTTTGTTCGTTTGCCAAAAGCCAGCAGCGCCTAAGCGCCAGCAGCCAAAAAAAATGAAAAAGTTTGAGTAATACCAAAGACAAGGATAAAGTTTAGGGACCGTTCTGATCCACCACCTTCAAGCAAAGGATTGATACGCATGGGCCAAACTACGCCGCAAACGCCATCCCAGGAAACCACGGAAAAAGCCTGGCACGGCTGGCAGACCTTTACCCGCATGGCTGCCATCAGCGCGGTTGCCACCGCCTTGGCAACCGCGCTTGTCATTGCCATTATTACACGCTGATCGTTTAAAACCCATGCGCATATATTGGTGTCGTTTTGTCCTGATCCTTGCCGTCTTCATCGGGGGATTAATGCTGTCGACGACACCAACGCGGGCGCAAACGCCGGCCGCGGGTGGCGTGCCGACCCCCCTGATTTTATCGATGCGGGAAATGGCCTTTGATGGCAACGCGCGTGCGCGCATCGTCGAAGATGCTGAGGGGAAGACTTCTTTCTCAGAAGCGGTCTACCGTTTTCGTAATGGACAGGCACGGCCGCTGCGCACACCGGATACGTCTTTCGATGCACCCGCCAGCGGCGGCTACTGGCTCTTGCTGCAAGTCACCAATCAGCATCCCAGCAAAAGTATGTGGACGCTCAACTTGGGCCGGCGCAGCGATGGCACTGTCGGTATCAGCGACAAGGTTATTTTATATTCTGATCAATACCCCACATCGCCGCTGATGACGGATGGCCGCGTGATCACGCACAAGCGCCATCTTTTTGGTCAGGAGAAAAATGCGATCCCCCTTGTTATCCATCCCGGTCAAACCCAATTACTCGGGCTCTACATACAGCCGATGTCAGGTAGCCGCGTTTACACCAGCCTCAGCATCGAAGATAGGACGGCGTTTAACGCAACGCTCAGCACCTACACCCTGCAAAAGAACTTTTTGATTGGCGCCAGCGCCTTTTTGCTCTTTATCTTATCCATTTTTCAGGCCTTCTATCGGCGTAGCATTCCACTGATCTTG
This sequence comes from Alphaproteobacteria bacterium, assembly GCA_027483355.1. Taxonomy (GTDB): domain Bacteria; phylum Pseudomonadota; class Alphaproteobacteria; order Micavibrionales; family UBA2020; genus JAEXMB01. The sequence goes on along the minus strand of JAIXUW010000047.1, from coordinate 9,456 downwards.
GGCGTGTATATGTTGGCGCACGCCGCATTGTTTAATGCATCAGACGAAATCATTTCGATTGGCAATAACACCCTTGCCATTCTGACCCCTTTGCTTGCCGCGCTCGCCGCGGCCGCTGCCCTGATGCTGGCAAAGCAAATACTTTATGTCGACAATAGTCATGTCGACATCTCGTCGCGTGTGCGCAGCCGCATGATGAGTCTGTTAAACGGCTTTGCCATTCTCCTGCCTGTGATTGCTATGAGCGGTTTTCTCGCCCAGCCGATCGAGGTAGTTGCGAACTTTATTGTCCTGCGCCTTGCCCCCGTACTCATTCCGCTGGCGCTCACCCTTTTGGCTTTCCGCGCGGCCGCACGCAGCAGCCGCTTGCTTGAAAGCGTCTTTGCAGTGGCCTGGTTGATATTGGCAATCGGCGGCGTGCTGGCGGGATTGTCGCTTTCGAATATCTTGCCGACCGGGCCCATCATGCTGAATATGTATTGGCTGGCGTTTATTCCCCACACCCTTCTGCTCATTCTGGCAAGCCTGCGCAGCCTGGTCTCGGCGGCCGACGAGGCGCGCCAACTCGAAGCCGAGCAACGCCTCAAGCGCGAAGAAGAGGCAGAACTGCGCAAATCAAAAGAACAGGCCGAGCATTCGCGCCTTTTGGGCATCATGCAGCGTGAAAAAGAATTGCTAGCGGATCTCCGCACCCGCGAAGCCGAGCGCATCGAGGCGCTGCGCCGCGCCAAAGAAACCGCCGATAACGCCAATAAAGCCAAATCAGACTTTTTGGCCGTCATCAGCCACGAGATCCGCACGCCAATGACCGGCGTCATGGGGATGATCCGCCTGTTGCTCGACACCCCGCTCAACAAGGCGCAAAAAGAATACGCCGAAACCATTCAATATGCGGGCGACGGGCTGATCACGCTCCTCAACGACATCCTCGACTTTTCCAAAGCCGAAGAAGGCAAGATGCTGATCGAAACCGTCAACTTCGATCTATCGAAGCTCTTGGATAGTATCATTCTGCTGATGTCCGGCCGGGCCGGCGAAAAGCAGATTACGCTCGAATTAAAAGTCGCCGAAGGCACTCCCAATATGCTGAAAGGCGACCCGGCGCGCCTGCGGCAAATTTTGCTCAACCTTGTTAGCAACGCGATCAAATTCACTGCCAAAGGTGGCGTGACGTTGACCGTCTCGCTGCGCGAAGAATCCGCCTCGAAATCGCGCATCTATTTTGGCGTGCGGGATACTGGCATGGGCATTTCCGAAGACGTGCAGAAAAAACTTTTCTCCCCCTATGCGCAGGCCGACGCCAGCATCGCGCGCAATTTTGGCGGTACGGGCCTGGGCCTGGCCATTTGCAAGCGCTTGACCGAGGCGATGGGCGGCACCATTCAGCTGGAAAGCAAAATGGGCGAAGGCTCCAATTTCTATTTCATCCTGCCGTTTGAAAAAGCCAGTGCTGTGTCGGCGGGCGCGCAGAACCTGCTGCCGCCGCTCTCCATCCTGGTGGTCGATGATAATAACATCAATCTCAAGGTGATGATGGGCCTGCTGGAAAAGGACAATCATAGGGTGGTGACAGCTTTGTCGGCGGATGCCGCCTTCAAGGAAATGAACACTATGCGTTTCGATGTTATCCTGATGGACATGGAGATGCCCATCATGGACGGCCTGGAAGCCACCCGCCGCATCCGCGAGCTGAAAGATCCCATCAAAGCGGACACGCCTATTATCGCCATGACAGGCAATACCAGGCCAGAAGACATCGAGCGCTGCAAAGTGGCCGGCATGAACGATCACGTCAGCAAGCCTATCAACCCGGAGCTGCTGCGAAAAACCTTGCATAACACCATACGAACCCGCCTGCCCAGCCGCCCCTTATCTGAACCCCAGGCGGCGGCCGAAGCCGTACCCACGGAACCACCTGCGCCCACGCCCGCTCGCGATCCGGCCGTGGCGGCGCCAAACGTCCCGCCTGTGTCTACACCGTCCGTAGTACCCGCTTCTCCTATCGCGGCCGCGCCCGCGCCCGCAGCAGAGAGCGCGGCCGACACGTCGCCACAAGACCTGCCCCTCTTTGATTCATCCAATCTTGACACCCTCAAAGACAGCATGAAGCGCGACGAGCTTCTTGATATGATCGACGGGCTTTATCAGCAAACGGAAGAGATTATTGCCGCGGCCGAAAAGGCCGTACAAGCACAGGATTACAAAGTGCTTATCCAGCGCGGCCATGAAATTAAAGGCATGACAGCAAACTTTGGCCTAATGGCACTCTCGAATTTGGGCGGCCGTGTTGAAAGCTTAGCGCGCGAAGAAGGCTCCTTTGATGTCATCAGAGCCATCGTGCGCGATATGCGGCCCACGTTCTATGATACGCGCAGCGCTCTCGATAAATGGATTAAAGGATAATCATCCGCATTCATAAAAAACCCCCGGCTGTTACGGCCGGGGGTTTTGTTATTGATAACGACTTGAAAAATCAACCGACGATTTCGGTCTCGGCGAAGAAGAAAGCGATTTCGTTGCGCGCATTCTCCAGGCTGTCCGAGCCATGCACCGAATTCGCATCGATGCTCTCGGCGAATTCCTTGCGGATGGTGCCTGCATCGGCGTTGGCCGGGTTGGTCGCTCCCATGATGGTGCGGTTCAGGGCAACGGCATCCGGCCCTTCGAGGACTTGGGCCACCACCGGACCTGACGCCATGAAGCTCACCAGGTCTTTAAAGAACGGGCGTTCTTTGTGGACTTCGTAGAACTTGCCGGCTTGCTCTTCCGACAGGCGGATGCGCTTTTGCGCCACGATACGCAGGCCTTTTTCTTCGAATTTGGCGTTGATCTTGCCGGTCAGATTGCGACGTGTGGCATCGGGTTTGATGATCGACAGGGTGCGTTGTACGGCGGTCATGATAGTGGTTCCTCTATTTATTGTGGTTTGTTGATGACGTACGCAGATGTGCGTTTTGTACGTAATTTTGGGGGCCAAGACAACCACCGATAACCTGTTTGAAAATAAAAGATTTTTACGTTATTGACATAATAATTATGGGTGATAATCTACGCTTCCCGCTTTCAAAAAGGAAATCAGCGATGTCGCAACGCCAACAACTGCGTGAAGTTTTCACCAAGCATGCCGATAAAGTTATTGAGCTGCGTGAACTGGCAGAGCATCTGGCCGATGCGGTCGGCAGGGGCAAGCTGGCGTTGATGCCTGATTTTAAGATACACGAATTGCCCCTACTGTTCTTGAAAGCCGCTGAAATCAAAGCCGCGCAAAAACGCCTGATAGCACAGACACCTCTCCAGGAAAACCTGCGGGCAGCCGTGGGGGACGGCACGCTTGGTGTTTACTATGACCGCGAAGTTTTCTCGTCCTTTACCGACTGGGACGGCAAGGAAACCATTACCAGCCACGGTCTCGTCGATCCAGAAGAGGCACGGACGGAATATATTCGCCTCGCGCAGCAGGTACATTTCCTTGATACGCCGCCTCTCCGCCCGCTTGCTTTTGACCGTCTCTCTCTGACGGCGCTGACTTTGCTGCCCAAGATCCCCAAAGATAGGCTTATCACCGCCCTTGATGCGGCCCTCACGAAGTGTGAAGACCACAGCGCGCGTGTAACCGCTGGCACGATTATACCCGTGCCGCTGAAAAAGGCTTTCTTCGGTTAATCCGTCGGCGAAAAGCCCGCTTGAAAAGTTTTGTGCGCAGTTCAGCACCTTTGACAACGTCATGCTGTTATTATCCGTGGAAGAAGCTTTGAGAACAGCCGGCAAAACGGCCGAGGCAGACGCCCTCGACAAGTTGCAATGCGACGTCACCGCTTGGCAGGCCTTTGCCGATACGCCGACACCTAAAAAAGGCGAGAAAACCTCGCAATTTGTGGCCCGCTACACCCCCATCACACCATCGCGGGTCAATGCAGTTTTAGACAGCACCACTGCCGCCCTGCCCGCTGGCGAATTGAAAACAAGCTTTGCTAGCCTCGCCCAAGACCTGCGCTTTAAGGGGTCATCTCCGGTCCAGCACCTAGGCGCTCGCCGCTAAGCTCTCTTCGATAGAAGCGACGGCTGCGGCCGCATCCTTACCATCAGGACCGCCCGCTTGAGCCATATCGGCGCGACCGCCGCCGCCCTTGCCACCCAGACGCTCCGCACCTTTTTTGACCAGCTCCACCGCCGAGATGCGGCCGGTAAGATCCTGCGTGACGCCCACCACCAGCGATGCTTTGCCATCTTCGGCAACGGACACCAAGGCCACCACACCCGAACCCAGCTTCGCCTTGAGATCATCGGCGAGTGGCTTCAGTTCATTGGCAGGCACACCGGCCAAAACGCGGGCGGTAAAATTGACGCCCTTGATGACTTTGATCTCGGCAGGCGCTTCACCGCCACCACCCGCCGCCAATTTGCGCCGCAGCTCCGACAGTTCTTTTTCCAAGCGCTTTTTATCGGCCAGCAAGGCTTCAACCCGCGCGGGTACTTCGGGGGGGGCCGCCTTCAGCAGATCGGCCACCGCGGACAGGCGTTCGCCCTGCTCTTGCAGATAGGCAAGCGCGCCTGTCCCGGTCACCGCTTCGACGCGGCGCACGCCAGAGGCGAGCGCACTTTCCGAGACAATTTTCATCAAACCGATATCACCGGTACGGCCCACATGGATACCGCCACACAGCTCCAGAGAATAGATCTTGGCGGCATCATCGGGATCAACCCCGCCCATGCCCACCACGCGCACTTCGTCGTCATACTTCTCGCCGAACAGCGCCATGGCGCCCAGCGCCTTGGCGTCATCAATCGGCATCAGCCGCGTGGTGACTTCGCTGTTGGCACGTATAAAGCCGTTTACTTCGGCCTCGACCGACGCCACTTGTTCGGGCGTCAGCGGTACGGGCTGGCTGATGTCAAAGCGCAAGCGGCCGTCATCGACGCGGCTGCCCTTTTGCGCGATATGCTTGCCAATTTGGCGGCGCAGAGCTGCGTGCAGTAGGTGCGTAGCCGAGTGATTGGCGCGAATGGCGTCACGGCGCGGCCCATCGACGATCAAAAGGGCCACGTCGCCTTTTTTAAAAGTCCCTTCAGTCACCTCGGCCATATGCACGAACAGGCCACCCACTTTCTTTTGGGTGTCCAGAATGCGCAAGGCAAAACCATCGCCCTTGGCCGTACCGCTGTCGCCGACCTGCCCGCCCGATTCCGCATAAAAAGGCGTCTGGTTAAAGACAAGCGCCACGCTGTCGCCTTTTTTTGCACCGTCGATTTCGGCACCATCTTTCACAATCGCGACAATCTGCCCCTCGGCTTGCTTTTCTTTATAGCCCAGAAATTCGGTGGTACCGGTCCGGTCCTTGACGGCAAACCACACCGTTTCGGTGGCCGCCTCGCCCGAACCCGCCCAGGATTTACGCGCAACTTCGCGCTGCTTTTCCATGGCGGCATTGAAACCGTCGACATCGACACTGCGGTTCTGGTCACGTTTCAATACATCTTCGGTCAGATCCAGCGGAAAGCCAAAAGTATCATAGAGCTTGAAGGCCACTTCACCCCGCAGTTTCTCGCCGTCTTGCAATTTGGCGGTCTCGGCGGTCAACAAGCCAAGACCGGTGCCCAGCGTGCGCTTGAAGCGTTCTTCTTCCAAACGTAAGGTCTCGGCGATCAGGCTTTCCGCTTCGCGCAGTTCCGGATAGGTATCGCCCATTTTTTCGACCAGGGCCGGCAGCACGCGGTGCATATGCGTATCTTTAACACCCAGCAAATGCGCATGGCGCATGCCGCGGCGCATGATCCGGCGCAGCACATAGCCGCGCCCCTCGTTAGACGGCATGACGCCATCAGCAATCAGAAAAGCAGATGCCCGCAAATGATCGGCGATGACGCGGTGCGAGACTTTTTTATCGCCGTCCGGATCGGTGCTGCTCAGATGCGCGCTGCGTTCAATGATGGCGCGCATCAGGTCGATGTCATAGTTGTCGTGCTTGCCCTGCAAAATGGCGGTGATGCGCTCGAGACCCATACCGGTATCAATCGAGGGCTTTGGCAGATTGACGCGGCTGCCATCAGGTAGCTGTTCAAACTGCATGAAAACGTTGTTCCAGATTTCCATGAAACGATCGCCGTCTTCATTGGCAGAACCGGGCGGGCCGCCGGCGATTTTATCGCCGTGATCAAAGAAAATCTCCGTACAGGGGCCGCAGGGACCGACATCCCCCGCCGACCAGAAGTTATCCGATGTCGCGATACGAATAATTTTATCATCACCAAAACCGGTGACTTTCTTCCAGATTTTGGCGGCCTGGTCGTCGTCGTGATAAATCGTCACCAGCATACGCTCCGGCGCCAAATCAAAATGCTTGGTCAGCAATTCCCAGGCAAAGGGGATGGCGTCATCCTTGAAGTAGTCACCGAAAGAGAAATTGCCCAGCATCTCGAAGAACGTATGATGCCGCGCCGTATAGCCAACGTTTTCTAGGTCGTTATGCTTGCCGCCCGCCCGCAGGCATTTCTGCGCTGTGGTGGCGCGGGTGTAGCTGCGCTTTTCCTGCCCGGTGAACAGGCTTTTGAATTGCACCATCCCGGCCGAGGTAAACATCAAGGTCGGGTCATTCTGCGGCACCAGCGAACCCGAGCGGACAATTTCGTGGCCATGACCACGAAAGAATTCAAGAAAAGTCCGGCGCACATCGTTTACGGTCGTCATGGGTTCTCTCTTAAGATAAAAATCAAACAGGTGAATTGTTATATCAGGTCAACCGGGGGGCGATAAAGGCCGGAATGAAGATGCCCAGGGCTATTCCGCCACCCAAAGCATGGCCGCCGCAAAACGGTTGCCCGCCCGGATATCTTGCGCCACATAAGTGGGCCATTCGCCCGCCGCCACGTCTTCAAGGCTTTCGGTATCTTGCGAGAACTTCAGGCGGTAAATCCAGTAATTGGTCAGAACACGCTCGACAAAAATCCGCGTTTCGGCTGCCGGTATCGCCTCGATAAAGAACAGCGGGTCATTTTCGTAGGACGCCTGTTTCGACCAGCGCGCCAGTTTGCCGGGGCCCGCGTTATAGGCCACCGCCAGCTTGAAAAGGTTATTGCCAACGGCCGGGTGCGACAACAGCTCGCCCAGATATTTCTGGCCCAGATCAATATTAACGACCGGGTCTTTCAGCTGCGCGGGCGAGATTTCTTCGTCGTTCAAACCGGCCACGTGCTGCGCGGTGGTTGGCATGATCTGCATCAGACCCATCGCACCTGAGCCCTCATTACGGGCATAGGGGTTGAATTTTGATTCTTGGCGAATGAAAGCATAGACCAGCGCCTTGTCGACGACAAAGCCCTGGGCCGGTTCCCACGGGGCATCGGGGTAGAGGGCGGCGTCATACAGCTCTCCATCCGCGTCGCGGAACGACGAGCCCATGCGCATCGCCATCCACGGCATACCCGTTTCATTGGCAAGGGCAATCATGCCTTCTTGCATATCGCTGTCATCGCCGGGATCAAGCCGGCTGAGTTCCAGCTCGGCGAGATCCGCCCGCTCGGCATCGACCAGCGCCAGCACCCGTCGGCCCTGTGCCGTGGTGGACAGGCTGCGCACATGGCGCTCCCCAAAGCTGGGCATCTGCCAGGAAAAGGTTTCGCTCTCCATGCCCAGCATCTTCATCGAGATCAGCCCATAGAAGGTGCGCGGATGTTCGGCCGCACGCGCGAGCCAGCCGCTGACCGCTTTGGGGTTACCAGCGCGCAGATGGCTGCGGGCCGCCCAATGGGCAGCGGCCGCCGTCATCCAGACAGATGCACGCGGGCTTTCAGCGGCGATTTCAAAATAACGGGCGGCCTTGGCGGCATCGCCCAATTGCCAGGCGGCAAGACCGGCAATCCAGGCGGCCTTGGGCACATCCAGCTGCGAGCGATCTGCTGATGCCGCCGCCAGGGCAAAGGCGCGCTCGGGCTTTTGATTGTAGAAATAAGACTCGGCAATATTGCCGCGCACGGCATCGAACTCGCCCGTGTCAAATTGACCTTTGGCACTCGCCTTTTCCAGCAGGCGCAGAGCTGCCGTTGGTCGCTCCGCCAGATGGCCTTCAATCAATTTCATCGTGTCTTTTTCGGCCGGGCTCAATTTACGGCTCATCAGATAGGGCTGCGCCAATTGGCCGACATCAAAATCGTGCTGGCCCCAGATACCGCGGGGCAGTTTGGGGGCAGGGGCTGCTTTGGCCCCTGTCGGCTGACGCCGCTGAGCCAGGGCATAGATTTTATCGGCGACCGGATGATCGGCATAATGGCGCAACCAATCGGACAATTCGGCATAGCTGGCATTGGTATCAGGATGCAAATAGCGTTGCGCCAGCACATGGCCCATGAGGCGGCGGTCGGTCAACTTGGCAATCTCGACATCGGCATCGGCAAAGGCGCCGGTATCTTGAAAGGCAAAGATATGGGCGTAACGGGCGGCATCAGCATCCGACAGGCGACGATGCGCCCCCAGACGCACCAGCATCCGGTCCATCAGGTTGCGCGACGATGCCATGACGGCTTCGCTCCGGCTGGCGGCGGTTTGGCTCGCCTGCATACGGGCAGCATCACGCGCAATCGACAGCCCAAGAGAGCCACTTACCAGCACCACCACGATAACCACACCCACGCCCCAGCGCCGGCGGGTATCAAGCCCCTGCCACAAGCTATGCAGACGGGCCGCCTGCGAACGGGCGATAAAGGGGGCTACCCGGTAGTTAAACCAGGTCTCGGCCCGCGCGCGCAAGCGACGCATATATATTGTGTAACGCTGCATGATCAATCTTTATTGGTGATGGCTTGTTGTAGCGCAAAAGGCGTGAATGTACAATTTTTCACATAATAAAATAAATTCAGCCCCTTAATTCAGGTGATTAGCTTTACCCGGCTTTAAAATATTATGTAAATATATACCCGGTTTGCGCAGAATCAGCCAAGACGGGTCACGGCGGCGCGCGTAGGCCCATGGCTGATGACCAGCCCCTGCAAGGCGGTGCGGGTGCGCAAATCTTCTGCTGCCGCTTCCGTATCTAGGTGGATTTCACGGCCTGCCGCATAGAACCGACAAACCCCTTCGATTTGATCAAGACACGTCACCGCCAACGCGGTGTCAATCTTCAGACCGCAACCATGCGCATCGGACAGATCAGCCCCAATCGTCGCCGCCAGTATGTCGGCATCAAGCAAAGCAAAACGCAACGATCCTTGCCAGTCGTTATGAATGTTGGTGGCGTCTTCAATACCCGTATAAGGCTTGGCGGGAAGTTCACCCGCCAGAGGGCCCGCACCATGGCGGGTCATATAGGCCCGGGTGATATAATGCACCCGCAAAGCCGCCAAGCCTGCCTCGCGCGCGACATCCAGCACATTTCTTATCCCTGTATGCGACCTTGTCACGTGCGGAAACTGTCCGCGCGTCTGGTCAAGTAGCAATCCTTGCGCCCCTTCGAAAACAATACCATG
>JAIXUW010000217.1 GCA_027483355.1 Alphaproteobacteria bacterium | reverse complement strand
TATATGTCCGATGACATGGGGTGATTCTGGGGAGTGCAAGTTAGCCTTGTCTTTCCGTCATTTCTGGCGTCGAACCGCTACTAATTTTTAAAACCCTTAAACAAGTGAGTTTGACAATGGCAAAAGCTGCTCAACCCACCGTCACCCTGAAAAACATTGGGGCTGACCTTGCTGAAAAGCACGAACTGACCAAGAAAAGCGTTAACCTGCTGTTCGACGATCTCGTCGCCGCTCTGGTTAAAAACCTGAAAAAAGGTAACCGTGTTCGCCTCGCTGGCCTCGGCATCCTGCAAGTGCGCAAGCGCGCTGCACGCATGGGCCGCAACCCTGCAACCGGCGAAACGATCAAAATTCCCGCGAAAAAGAAAATTGCTTTCCGCGCGGCAAAAGAACTGAAAGATGCTGTTGGCAAATAAGCCACGCATCCCATCAGGGATCGTGAAAAACCCCGGCCTTTACAGGTCGGGGTTTTTCCATTGTTAAAGCATTGAGACGGAGTCCGCATGCAGACCCATACCAAAAGCGCCCTGACCTTGGCCCAGACCGACTATGAACGTATGGTCGATGAATTCCACCACGCCTTTGATGACCGCCCGGTCGAGGCGATGACCGCTGATTTACTGCGTTTGCGCAAAACCCTGATCGAGGAAGAGGTACGCGAGCTTTTTGTCGAAATGGATGCGGCGATGGCAGCGCTGGAGGCGGGTGGCTCTGTCCCGCCAGCGACCTTTGCCAATATGCTGAAGGAAGCAGCGGACGTGCAGTATGTGCTGAGTGGTATGGCAGTCAAATTCGGCTGGCCGATTGTCGAGGCCTTTGCCCGGGTACACGCCAGCAATATGTCCAAATTGGGTGCGGACGGCCGCCCGCTACGGCGGGCCGATGGTAAAGTCCTGAAGGGGCCGCATTATCACCCCCCGGCCCTCGAAGACCTTATTTCGTAAATGTAAAAGTCTTGCGCAGGGAAATCTTCACCTGTTTCGTGGTAAAACAATCGCGGGTGCGCGCGTCTGGCGGTTTCAAGCGTTGGCGGCGTTCAGAATAAGCAAAATTAAAGGTTAAACATGGCATCTCAACCAAAGCGCGGCTGGCGTATCCTTCTTCTGGTCGTGATTGTGGCGGCCTTGGCCTTTGTGGGCGGTCGGATGTTTGGGGCGGCTCCTGCACCCGCCGCAGGCGGTCCGGGTGGGGCAAAACCCGCCACCGTGATGCAAGTCACCGTGACCGAGGTGGCCAATAAAGAATTCGCCGATAACATCGAGGCGCTGGGCACGACGCGCGCCAATGAAACCGTCGAGTTGACCGCGCAGCTGAGCGAAATCGTCAAAGACATTTATTTCGAAGACGGCCAGGTGGTGCGCCGTGATGACGTTTTGCTGGTGCTGGACAACGCCGAGGAAGTGGCCAATCTGGATGCGGCCAAGGCACTGGCGGCGGAGCGGAAATCAGCCTACGAGCGCGCGGCTGATCTCGAGAAAAAGAAAATCATTGCGCGTGAAGTCTATGAAACGCGCCGTGCCGAATGGGAACAGGCGGAAGCCAGCGTGCGCTCGCTGCAATCGCTGATCGATAACACCATCATCAAGGCGCCGTTTGACGGTATTCTGGGGTTGCGTAATGTGAGCCCGGGTGCCTTGGTGCAGCCGGGCACGATGATCACCACCATTGATGATCTGAGCCTGATCAAGGTTGATTTCGAAGTACCGGCCCTTTATCTGCAAGACCTCAAACCGGGTCTGCCGGTGACGGGCACGGTCGAAGGTTTGCCCGACCGCCAGTTCCGTGGCACGGTTGCGACTGTCAATACCCAGGTCGACCCGGTGACCCGAGCGGTGCGGCTGCGCGCCGTTATTCCCAACCCTGATCTTGCCTTGCGGCCGGGCCTGTTGATGAATGTGACGCTGGACACGCGGCCTCGCCAGGCACTGACGGTGCCAGAGGGTGCCCTGATCCAGCAACGTGATCAGACAATTGTCTATGTTGCCGAAGAGGGCGAAGAAGGCAAAACTCTCGCCCGTCGTGTCGAGATTAAGCGCGGCGCCCGGCGCCTTGGCGAAGTCGAAGTGGTTAGCGGTTTGGAAGTGGGGCAGCGCGTCATCACCACCGGCTTTATGCGCCTGGCCGATGGCGATACGGTTAAAATCATCGACGCGTCGGTGGGGGCCGTGCCCGCCAGCGATGCGGTTGAAAACGTGGCGCCTGCCGCCGGGTCGGGGGCTGCTGCGCCATGATTTTATCCGATGTCTCGGTTACCCGGCCGGTTTTTGCCACCGTTATCTCGCTGTTGCTGGTGGCCTTTGGTCTGGTCGCTTTTGACCGCCTGCCGTTGCGGGAATATCCGGACATTGACCCGCCGATTGTGACGGTGGATACGGCCTATCCGGGGGCAGCGGCGTCGATTGTTGAAACGCGGGTTACCCAGGTCATTGAAAGCCGCATCTCGGGCGTCGAGGGTATCCGGTATATTTCGTCAACGTCGGAGGATGGCCGCTCGCGCATTACCGTCGAATTCGATATCAACCG
>JAIXUW010000354.1 GCA_027483355.1 Alphaproteobacteria bacterium | reverse complement strand
GTGTCATTCTCGGAGCGGCCGTAGAAGACAACACAGCGCGTGCGGGCTTCAAAGGGAGTAGCGGCTGCGCCGCTGGCCACAACGGTCTCCACAATCTCTGGACGGCGAGGCCAGAAAGTCCAGGAGACTGCGGGAGCGGGGGCGTAGCCCACCGGTGGAGGCGGATTCCCAAAGAGTGCGCGCTTCCACATTCGCTCTGCCTTCGGAGCGAGACGCATCCACTCGTGCGTCGGCCGGTCATACAGCAGTGTATCCCCAATTCCACCCAGCCATACCTGTGCAGCCAAAGGTGACTCCACCAGCTCGACGAACCCGCGCGCGGCCCACAGGCGTGCCATCTCACGGAACGAATCGCCCGCGTGTGCGAACATACCCTGTCGCCCCGTGGGGAGAATCAGCTTCGGAAGCCCCGCGCGCACCAGCTTTGTAGGGTTTGACTCGGACAGAATATCTGCCAGTAGCTTTTTTGCCAGCGCATCCTGCTCAATTGCCGTGGGCGACCCCTTCGGAACAATTGTTAGACGGTGCTTCTGGGTCCCCGCGGCAGCCAGCTGCAGAAGCTCCACATTCGGCGCCATCTCGGACTGTACATCCCAGACACGAGCTCCGTGTGGCAGAAGCCACGACCAGGCCGCAATCTGGTCCTTTGACGCCACCATAAGACCCCAGGCACCAAGCATTGCATCGAGGAATACCGACATATCCGTGCGGCCCGACCAGATGACTTTCGTGCGAATCGGGGGATTTGCTGACTCTAGCCCCGCCTCAATCGCCTCCACTACACGGTCCGTCATCCAGGCCCCAGCACTCTCAGGCTCAACCACAAGCACTACCCGCCGCTCCTCCGCATCGGGTGCAATCTGCCAGCCAGGAAACGCCTCGCGCAGTGCTGCGACTTCCTCGCGGGTAATGAGGCTCGGGTGAGTATCCTGCGGCAGCCACGCAACAACCTCGCGACACCAGGCCTGTGGAGACTCGTCGCGAGAGAGAACAGGCACCTCGCGCCGTGGCCAGCGGAATCGCTTAATCATGTCAATGCAGGCCGGCTGCTTTGCGCACCAGAATTCGCCGTCATCTGCGGTGACCTTGCTCCGAAGGAGCAGAACCTTTGCCATATACCGAAGCATATACTCCGCCGGATTCTTCGCTACGTTATCTGGAAGTGGCACCGCGACTGCGAGATCAGATGCGAGGGCGGGAGAGAGAGTGCTAATCTGTGACTCCCCCCACGCCTCCTGGGATGCCTTCGTTGTTCCCACGTAAATCTGCGAGTGAGAATACACCAGTCCATCGCGAGTCTGGAATACATCCTTTGCGCTCCAAAGGGGTACTGGAGGGGGATGATACAGATTCTCCCCCGTCGGCTCAAGCACGCACGCATTCTCCGTGCTGCGCGCAAGCATTGTGCAGAATGTGCGTGCCTGTGCCTCAGTAATGGGGCCACTGACGGGGCGCGCGAAGGGCTCAAACTCCAGCTTCGGCGTGCTGGCCGGCTTTAGAGCCGTCGCCAAGTCGCGCACCGGCTGCATATCATGTAGGCCAGTAGGCTGTACGTGCATATACATGGCGCGGTCCACAATATCACGCGGGTCATACGTGCGGTCGGCGGAGGTGTGGTAGTGGAAACTCTTGATAGACAGAGCCGGATTTACCACTAGGAATCGCTTGCGGAACATCTCGACCGTGACCGCATTGTCGCAGCCGGCCTGGCCGAAGGGGAACTCAAAAGGCGTGTAGTCTGCGGGAGCCTTGAAGGCCCCCTGGACTGCGGCTGCGCTGACGAGCCAGAGGTCCTGGGAATCGGGGCGCGGGCCGAACAGCTTCGCGCCGTTGCGCGCGGCAGTGTCAGTGCCATCCACATCCCAGCGGAGCAGAGCAAGGAACTTCGGCTGGGGAGCGTCGAGATTCACAGACCAGAGAGTGCGGAAGGACTCCTCGTCGGGGAAAATGTCGGAATTGCCGAAGGCAATGATGGCCTCGGGGGGCGCATGGGCCGCGACCCAGCGGAGCACGGCGGCGTAAGTGAGACGACCGCCAATCACCTCCTCCGTAATCTTCGGATGACGCGGAGCACAGGCAGTCTCATTGAGGAGAATAACACGGTCGACGAGCGAACAGTTGCGCACGGCCTCCAGACAGGCATCCAGCTCACGACGGCGCTTGGCCTTCGTCGGCTTGTAATACTGTCCAATCCACCAAAGGGGGCGGGGGCTGGAAAGGGTAGGAGCGGCTACGAGGCCGCGGGCGGCGGCGATGGCGGCACGGGCCGTGGGAATCTCTAGAGGGAATGTGCGCGCGGAGCGCAGCACAAGGGCGACGAGCGTCTGGGCATCGGCGGTGGAGCGGTCCCAGGCGTGCCCCGTCTGCGGATACAGCTCGCTAATTTCATCGAGGCAGACCATATTATTAATTTTCAGCGCGGCGAGAGTATCCAGGCCGATATGCGTGACGAGAACGCGCGGAACGGCGATGAGCTTGTGGGCGGTCCAAGCACCAGCGGCGAGCCAGGTGGCGGCTGTGCCGAGGTCCTCATCCAGACAGAGGACAATATCGGCCGTGATACCGGCGGCCTGAAGGGCGGTGGCAGCGGTGGTGGTCGTGCAGCCGATATCCCAGCGGCTCCAGAGGGCAGGGGAGCCTTCCGCGGGGGGTGCGTCGAGCCACACGAGCGTCTTCTGGTCGCGCCAGATGGCAGCATCGGACGTCAGGATGCGCAGCGGCGCACCGGTTTTGGGATTACGGGCTAGCATTACTGTGTGAAAAAGGAGCAGGGACCTTAGGCGGGGGGACTCTTTAAAGGGAGAGAGATGGCTGCGCTAATTGAGGGCGGGTGTGCGTATCTTGTGAATAGCACGCCGAAGTATTATGACATGGTGTATCTTCATTTTTTGCTCATTAGCCGCTACTGGACGCTTCATCCGCTCGACCTCTTTTTCGCCACGGAGGTTCCCGACCATCCTGTTTGTGCGCGGCTGCGGGAGGAGTTTGATGTGACAATTATTCCTCTGCGCGTTGAGGACGCAGGTTTCTTGGATAGTCGGCGCGCGGCCCTAGACTGGTTGGCGGCACGCGGTCAGCATGCGTTTGTGCTTCCGATGCAG